>JABCZC010000101.1 GCA_013289875.1 Acidobacteriota bacterium
CGTGCTTGCGGCAGACTTCCACCACCGTCTCACCCGACTCTGCTTCCCGCAGCACCCGCAGAATCTGATCTTCGCTGTGTCCACGTCTGGCCATCTCCCGGTTCTCCTCTCCACTTCAGAGAACCACGCACGAACGGAAACACTCAACTTCGAAGCGGCTTAGTTTTTGGGTTTTGGGTCACCCTCTGGCTCCTTCTGACACAGGTTAGTTTCCGATCACACGTTTCAGGATAAGCTTCGCTGTGACCCACTGTTCGCTACCGTGCAGTGGAGCGCAGTTCAGGTCCAGCGTGTGATGGCGCGAGCTTAGAGATGGTGGCAGGAGTCTAGTGCCCTGTGAACGAAATTGCCGTAATTGAAGCCATTGAAATATGTGTGCTCGCAAGACTCACCATCCCTTTGCTTACACTGATGATGCCGAGATGCTCGCTTCGCAGCAGATGACCCTTGTCGAACTCAAAATGATGTTCGCCCTGGCTGATCTTGATAGGGTGCGTGACCGTATAGGCTTGATTCTTGTTGTTCTCAAATGTTGGAGTGAAGCCGGGTTGTAAGACTGACCACCAGATCATCGAATCCATCGCGCTATTTTTCCTTAAGGTGTGTTGCCCTATTTGAGACTAACCGAACATCCCCAACTGCTCGTCCTGTTATCCTTCACCGGCTCCGACAACGACGGCTCATTGTTCTTGACGTTGTTGATTCGCTGATCCACGCGCCATGCCTTCATCAGGTCCGCGTCGAACGGACGCAGGAGGTCAACAGGGGGTTGCTGTGAGCTCCCAGGCTCCAACCATCGCTGCCAATCTCTCCGTGCAACGATGAGCGGCATCCGGTCGTGAGCCGTCTTCTCCGCTACCAACTCGTTAGGCTCCACGGCCGCACGTACATACCTGAGAGAGCAACCATGAATCCGCCCAGCAGGGTCGGGAGCAAGCGGAGGCCCGATGGCGTCGCTCCCAGGAGATCGGTCTCCAGACGTGCGAGCAGCGGGACTATCAGCGGAAAGTCGACATATCCGAGCGCGGAGTGCCGGCCGGAATCGATGTAGTAGAGCTCGTCGGTGTGGAAGCCGAGGTTGCTATTGGTGGCGACAAGAACGCAAGGACAATAACCGCCGCGCCCCCGTAGAGAAGCGGCGTCACAAAGGACGGCTGTCGGACGCCGGGGTCTGTCACCTAGGATCTCCTGTTTGATTTCAAAAACGGCTCAATCGTACATCTAGCTCCCTGTCTGGGGTAGTCTACAAGCGTTTTCATGCGCATTTGTTGCCATCAGTCATTTAGGAAAGCAGCAGGTATGCAGCACCGGCTCTTGATTGTTTGGCATGAGCACAGACCTCGCGGGAGGTAATAGAGTACGGTCGAAGAATGACGTGAGTGTCATTTCTAATGAGCACATCATCGCCAATGCACTCACGAGAGCGGATTACTCCTTGGAAGTCGGCTAGGCTTCTGTAAACAAATTCTGGTTTGAGGCTGAGCGATTGGCGACGCCATTTGCGTTTGCCGATACTAATCCTGCTTTTGTTGCGAAATCTGGGCGTCCGAGAATAAATTCTGATCGGAGTCAGCGGCGATTGGGCTTGGATCACCGGCCACTCGGCGCCAACCTGGTCTTGGATCGGGTTGGGCTGCCAATTCAGGGCGACCACTTTGCTCTGTTCGGATCGCCGACAATCCCCCGTGATTTGACCTTCTGCCCGTCCAGATGAGTCCCTTTGTAGGAGAGGAGACAGAAGACTCGTCGTTAATGCGCCTTCCGCTGGACGAATTGTGATCACCGCACACTGGTCGACACCCGGTCTTGCGAAGCCCGGTTTGACCGAAGTGAAGCACCTTTATCGCTATTAGTGCCTTGTAAGCCTCTTATCGGACACGCTCGACGCTTTGAGTTGCGACTCGTCGACAGCGGCAGCTTAGTTCTTTCAGCGCCAACCTTGGCGACGTCATGATGAGAGTCTACGCCGGATCACCCGGCGCTCATACCACCTCTACGCCAGGAATCTCCGACTCTTTATGCTCTGTTCTCCCACCTTAAGCAGATTCAGCATAGGTGTCGTCATCATTGTCGTGAGCAGCGCCATAATCACCAGCATGGTGAAAAGCGCAGGCGAGAACACATGTGCGCTGTAAGCGATATTCAAGACAATCAGCTCCACTAGTCCCCGTGTATTGAGCAGAGCGCCGAGCGCCATCGATTCACGCCATGGGAGTCCTGTCCAGCGCCCCCCGATGACTGCGCCTCCCATTTTTCCTGCCACCGCTACCACGAGCAACAGAGCCGTCCACATCCACGCGCTTGCGCCGTTCAGCAGATCCAGCCGCGTCCGCATCCCTGTGAGAGCAAAGAACAACGGCAGCAGCAAAACCGACACAATCAGGTCCAGTCGCATGTGAATGGCGCTTTGCCAACGTCCCACGCGTGGAAAGCAGACTCCCGCAAGAAACGCCCCGAACAACGGATGAACTCCAATCGCCTCCGTCGCTGCCGCCGAAGCCAGTACGATTGCCACAACCCCAGCCAGCATCTCGTAAGAGAGCCCCGCGTCCGCCCGCCGCCGCGCCAGCCACTTGCCCATCGGACGCACTCCGCACAACATCACCGCGAGATAGCCCACAAGCCACAGCAGCCTCTGCGAAACAGGCGTCGCTCCGCTCCCATATGGAACCATGGTCAGAGCAACCGCCAGCAGCAGCCACGCACAAACATCGTTCATCGCCGCGCACATCAGCGCCAACGTTCCCAGCGCTGTCGATTGCATCTCTCGTTCCTGCAGAATCCGCGCCAGCACCGGCACAGCCGTAATGCTCATCGCAATTCCCAGAAGTAGCAGGAAGGGAAAGCCGCTGATCCCCTCCGGAGCGAACCGGCTCCGTACCAGTGGAGTAATACCGGCCGCCATCGCAAACGGCAGTAGAATGCTCAGCGTGCCCGTGAGTATGGTTGCTGTCTTCTGTTCGCGAAGATGCCCATAATCGAGCTCACTCCCCACAAGAAACAGAAAGAGAACCAGCCCGACGCTGCTCAATACCTCAAATGACGCCAGAGAATTCTGGGGAAACAGCGCCGCCCACGCATGAGGCGCAACACGCCCGAACACCGACGGCCCAAGCAGAACTCCGCCCACGATCTCGCCGATCACTCGCGCCTGCCCCAGCCTGCGTGCAACCCAGCCACAGATAAGTGCTGTCAGCAGCACTACTGCCATTTGCACCAGGAGCAGCGTCATCCGGTCCTCTTTTCGGTGGCGTGCAACCTTCTGCGTCTCTCAGTAAGGACAATCACCGCATCCGTCACCAACAACACCAGACCTGGAGCGAGCAGGCGTGTCCCAATCATCGCCGGCCACGAGAGCTCGAAGTCTGACCGCCAATCGATGATCGTCAGAATCAACCCGCCAAAGAACAGTACTGCGCCGCCCCAGCGCCTGAAGCGCGGCCGGATGCCGGGTTCCTCCTTGTAGCCATTGCCTTTGAATTCGCGCACTGGAGGCCTGCCAAACCCCTCATGGTCGTAGATCCTGCAGCGCAGTTCCGGTCGCCGCGCAGTCTCTTGCATGGCGTGGCCCTCCGCCGCTTGCAGGCTGCCCAACACTGTGCAATAAGGCGCTGTGCCGGATCCACTCTCGAAACTCGAGTAATGCATCGCGTATTCCCCGGACGTCATCCGCTCATTCCAGCACGGCGGATGTGCTCGCTCGTCATACAGCGGTACGGTCCGCCCACTCATGCCCCGAGTGTAGCAATCGCTGCGGATGTTCCCAATCCGCAAGAAGATTGGCCTTGTGTGCATGAACTTCCAGTGGGAGATTTCTAATCGGCGGCCGCGGGCAAGTGAGATTGCGGACAGCGGCTGACGCCGAAGAAGCGTAATAGCTCGCGGGCAATTGTCGCGGGTTCGCTCAGGGGGAGGAAGTGTCCGGATTCGAGGAGGATCACTTCCGAGTGGGGGATGAGGCTGGCGGCACGTATTGCAAATGTTGGCGGCACGGCTGGGTCTCGCTTGCCGTGAAAGATGAGCGCGGGGGCGAGCAGTTCAGTAAGCCCGCTCAGGCATGGAGGCAAGGACTTCGGCCGGATCTCCCCAGCGGAGGACTGACATGAGACGCCATGCGCCGGCTAGTCCATGGAATGGAGCGTGGAAGTCGTGTACGATGCCGTCGCGGTCGCGATAGGTGTTGGCATCCTCCTGGAGGGCAAGACGCATGACGAGCCTCCAGAAGAGCAGATTGATGGCTGGCGCCATCGGTTCGCCGACGAAAGGCTTGCGCAGAGCCTCAAAAAGATAAAACGGCTTCAAATCAGGAAAAATAGACGGCGTGAGGAGTGCAAGGCGTCCTACTCGGTGCGGATAGCGATGCGCGTACTCGACGGCGATGGCGACCCAGCATCGTGGCCAACCATGTGCCACTTCTCGATGCAGCGCTCGACGCGTAGAGCTTCGATAGACACGGCCAAGGCGTCGAGTTCGCGGAAGCCTCCGGGCAGCCGCGGCGTGCGGCCGAGACCAGGCAGATCAACGGCAATGCAGGTGAAGCGGCCGCCCAATCTGGCGATAACACGGTCCCACAGATGGCAGCTCGTAGGCATGCCGTGCAGAAAGAGCACCGAGTCGCCACAGCCTATGCAGACTTGGTGCATGGGTACTGAGCTGGCCGCGATTGTGGCAGGCGTTATCATCCAGCGGCCTCGCAAGGAGCCTGTTCGTATTTGCAGAAGCTGTACATGACAGACGCGGCGACGCGGAAAGCGCCGAGCAGGAGACAAACGAACATGGAGGAGATCACACCGCTGGGGCTGATGCGGGCGTACACGTTGTTGAGGCTCCAGGCAGGAATGGTGTAGACGTCACCGGCGATCTTGATGCCTATGCGATTGCGGATGGGGCCGTCGTAAATGACTTTTTCGATGCCGCAGTTGAAGAAGCGCGCTACGTCCTGAACGCGGCGGCTGTACATAGCAGCGGCGAGCCAGGGGAGGCGGTCGCGGTGGCGATATTTGATAATGAGGGCGGCGGCTTCAGAGGCGTGGCGGAGGCCGGCGGTGACGCCGTTCGAGGTCATGGGATCAACCATGGCGGCGGCTTCTCCGGCGACGAGCCAGTTGGGTCCGAAGATGTGGCTGTGAACGCGGCAGCGGTACGAAGTAACGCTGGTGGAGATTGCGGGCGCGGAGCGCATCAGATCGCGGAAGCGCGGGAAGCGGTCGAGCTGGGTACGCAAGATGTCATCGACGGACTGGCCGGAGGCACGAAGGGCCTTGATAGTCTCACCGGGCGCGACGAAGCCGATGCTGATGGTGTTGGCGTGGATGGGTATCTCCCAGACCCAATCCATGTATGAGGTGCAGTCTCCTTCAGCATGGAGCGTGGTGCCTTCGATGGACTCGGTGACGGTGAAGTAGCTCCAGATCGCGACCTTGTGAGGGCCATAATCGGAGGCGGGCAGATTGAAAGTGCGCGGGAGGCGGGCCGACGAGCCGGAAGCATCGATGAACCAGGGTGAGGCGATGCGCGTGTCCTGCTCGGTGGTTACGGAGATGACGGTGCGGTCGCGCGTCTCGATTTCAGTCACGCGATCGTGCAGGATTCGGACGCCGTCGCGGATGGCAATCTCGCGGACGGCGGCGTTGAGTCGGACGCGGTCGACGTGGAGAGTGCGCAGCTCGATGTTGAGGGGTGGCCGGCCGAGCCATTCTCCGGGAATATAGTGCGTGGTTGATCCGTCTGGCAGTTTGAGGGTGACGTGACGCTTCCAGGTGCCGAAGCCCTCGTCGATCAGCCGTTGCATAGGGAGTCCCAGCCCCGCGAGCAGATCGGGAGCGGACCAGTCGAGCGATTCGCCGACAGGCGTTGCATCGGCGATGTCTGCTTCAATGCAGACGACGCGAAGGCCCGCGCGGACAAGATGGATCGACGCAGCCATGCCGGCGAGTCCGCCCCCAATGACGGTGACGTCTATCTGGTCTGGATCGTTCTCGCTCGGCAAACTTGTCTCATCTCCGCCTGGGAAATGCTGACCCGACGCTCGCATCTTGCACCTCGTCCGAAAGGTTGACTTCTATCTCCAACCAGATAGCAATCACTGGGAGGAGTAAATATCAGAAGCGATAGTGATCTCCAAGAGGACTGGCTCTCTCTAGGATCCCAAGGCTGCCAGCGATTGCTTGATCGTTGGCTCCTGGCCAGCTTCAATGTCGCGTCGCCGAAGCCGATGAAAATTCGAAAGCAGGGCATTCGCTTTCGAGAGCGCCTCAATCCGTTCAGCATAGGCTTTAAGCTTCGCGCCGGGAATCGCAAAGATAGCTACGTCGTCGGTCAGCGCGTCCAGGTAGGCGCGGGCGCCGCAACAACCAAGGCTTAATGCTGCCCGGCCAGTGTTCATCACCTGGGCCACCACCGCACATGCCGGCCTGCCCATCGCGGGCGGATTCTGATTTTCCACCTGCTGCGTCGCCTCGGAAAGGATCAGAGTCTGATTGGCGTTGATAAACAGAATCACAACATCAGGTGGTAAAGGAGTCTCGGGCAGTGGTCCATATACGACGTATTCAGGCTGCGAGGCGAGAACGGGGATCAGTGGCAGGTCCTCTGCCCTTACGTATCCAAGGTCGCCGAAAACTGTCAGAGCATCGATTAGATCTACCTGTTGCGCGGGAGAGGTCTGAAGGTTATGCGTGTACACGCCAATGGCGCACAGACTGTGGTCTGCGCCGGTAGTTAGAAATGTTCTGTGAGCGGCATCCTCCCAGAATCGGCATCCGGCCGGAACACGGCCAGCGTGTTCGGTGACGCCTGGAGGGGCCGATTCAGTAAAGCAGATTGCCACTGGAGGTTGGCGCAAATTCAAAGACTCAGACAGAATCTGTGCAACTCTTTGGTAGTTTTCCTGGGTCATCACGTCCACAACACGGCCTCCTTACGGGAATAAACACTCGTAGCACTCGCAGCTGCGCTACCCCTCTACGGTGAAACCGATCTCAGAAATCAAGCCCTTGATTGAGCTTTCGGTGATGAGGCTGGGATGAAAATCGATAGTTACAATTCCCTCTGGATAGGTTGATTTAGACCGGAAGATTCCTTTGTGCCGAACGAGCATCGTATCGAGCCCTACAGCGCAGGTGATGCAGCTGAATCCCTTTACGTGATAAGTCACCATCTTGGTCTCCCCACCTTTGACCGCTCCAATGGCTGTCAAACCGCTCACCCCGGCCAACGTCGCAAGTTGAATGAACTGCCTGCGAATCATCTCCGTTTTCTCCTTAAGTCAAGATTCATTGGGCCTTTGCAATGCCCGGCTCATACTTCCACGCGGTCTGAAGGGTCTGCTTATCGGAAAATCGCGTATCTGTGTAATCGCTGAACTCTATCTTCTTGTTCAGCACTCCGGTCTCAATCATCAAGTCACGAACCAGATCGAAATCGGCCTTGCGCGGCGCGAGCGGCGTATACATAACGCGGTCCAGCGGCTTTGTGAGCGCCCAACGCAGGAGTGCTGGCTTCTGGTTGTAGTAATAGCGGCCTACAAAATCTGCAGCATCTTCACGGTATGGTTTTCCCTTGTCCAGCCAAAGGCCGGAGCGGGCGATGCCATCTACCAAAACCTGAACGACATCCGGGCGCTTATCGATCAGATCCTGGCGGACAACGAGAATGCAGGACATGTAATCGGGCCAGTAGTCCCGAGCCTGGAAGAGAACCCGGCCATAGCCTGCCATCTCCGCCTGAGAAGGGAAGGGCTCGCCCATCGAGAACGCATCGATCGCTCCAGCCGCAAGTGCGCCCGATACATCCGGCGGAGCCATCTCGACCATATGGATCTCGTTCGGCTTGATTCCCCATACTTTCATCGCACGGAAGAGTAGCAGCCGCTCGTCAGAGAAGCGGCTCGGAATGGCCACGGTGCGGCCGCGCATATCGGCAAATGTCTTGATTGGGCCGTTCTTGCGAACTACCACGGCGCTGCCGTAGCGGTGGCCCAGATACACAACCTTGATTGGAACTCCCTGTGATACGAGTGCAATCGCCAGAGGAGCGACAATGAACGCTGCCTGCACCTTGTTGGAGATGAGTGCTTCTTTGATCTCCGGGAAGCCCTGAAACATCCGGGGTAGAAAAATCTCGCCACTGTTGGAAAACCTGGAGATATAGTCCGTCACCGGACAGGTGAGCTGGCAAGTGACAGGGATGTAAGCCACAGTAATTTTCCGCTTCTCTAGCGGACGATAATCGTTCAATACAGCCGCCCAGTTCACGTTCAGCCACGCGTGCAGCGCAGTGATCAGCACGAGCCATCCGGCCGCAGCCAGCACAACCTTGTTCCTAAGACGCATCGCGGAACCCCCAGCGAACGGATTTGATTTTTTCAAGTCTCCGGAATCCGGAATCCAGCAGCAACCCGATTACCCCAATGATGAGCATCGCCGCGACGACGAGGTCATAATGCTTTCCTGAGTTACGCGAATCGATCACGAGGTAACCAAGGCCGGAATCGACTGCAATCATCTCCGCTGCTACGACTACCAGCCACGAGATACCGAGAGCAATGCGAAGACCGATGATGATCTGCGGAAGAGCAGCCGGGAACACGACTCTGGCTAGCAGCTGCGCCGCCGTGAGGCCGAAATTCCGGCCGGCCCGGCGGAACACCGACGGCACATTGGATACGCCATCCACACATGCCACCACGATAGGGAAGAATGCAGCGAGAAAGATTAGGAAAACCGCGGCCTTGTCTCCAACGCCGAAGAAGATGATCGCGACCGGGATCCACGCGATGGGGCTGATCGGCCGGAGCAACTGCATCGTCGGATTCACTACCTGATCGATCGCCGGATACCAACCGAGCACCAGCCCGATGGGAATTCCAAGGATTGCAGCGGCTCCGAATCCAAGCGCTACGCGGCGCAGCGAATCAGCGATGTCATTCCAGAGTACGTTCTTGTGGAACAGGCCGATCAACCCTCTTTCCACATCGAGAGGTGAGGGAAATATTTTGGTGGCCGTCCAGACGACGGAGTAATGCCACAGGACAAGCAGCACCGCGGCGACCGCAATTGGCCAGAAGAATTTTTCCCAGTTTCTCGATTCTGCCAACGTAGTCATAGATGATGCGCCAGGCCAATCTGATTGAAGATGCCGGTGCGAAGCTCCAGGTAGCGGGCCGAATTGATATCGCGGGGATGCGGTATGTCGATGTTCACGATCTCCTGGATCCTGCCCGGCCGCGCGCTCATGACTGCTACCCGATCCGCGAGTTGGACAGCTTCGTCAATATCGTGAGTCACGAAGATGATTGTCTTCCGCTCCGCCTCCCAGATGCGGAGTAGTTCGCCGCGCATGATGAGGCGCGTGATCGAGTCAAGCGCACCGAATGGTTCGTCGAGAAACAGCATGTCCGGGTTTACTGCCAGTGCGCGGGCAACCTCGAGACGCTGTTTCATGCCGCCTGAAAGCTCCGAAGGGTATGATTTCCCGAAACCTTCCAGGCCAACCATCTTGATGTAATGCGCAATGCGCCGATCACGCTCGGCTCGAGTCAATTTGAACAGGCCAAATCCGATGTTTCCCTCGACGGTGAGCCATGGGAAGACGCCCCGCTCCTGGAAGACAAAAATCCGGCGCGGATCGGGCCCACGTACAATCTCGCCGTCAATTTTTACCTCTCCGCTTGTCGGCGAAAGAAACCCTGCGATAATGCTGAGCAGCGTAGATTTGCCGCATCCGGAGGGCCCGAGCAGGCAAAGGAATTCACCGTTGCCGACTTCAAGATTGATGTCCTCGAGCACCGGCATGCTCTCGCCATCACGCGTGAACGACATTGAGATGTGCTCAGCACGTAACTTCGTCTCGACTGTCGGCGTCGCTGTGATGGCTACGGTCGATTCCACACTACTCCTCCGAGTAACTCCAGCGGAATGACTTCACCTTCTCGAGCGATCGCATCCCGATGTCCAGCAGCAAGCCTATCAATCCGATCAGAACCATCCCCGCGACGACCAGGTCGTATCGATTACCTGCGTTACGGGCATCCACAATCAAGAAGCCTAATCCGGAATTCACAGCAATCATTTCAGCGGCGACCACCACCAACCACGCGATCCCTAGCGTGATCCTTAACCCCACGATGAGTTGCGGAACGACGGCGGGATAAAGAACGCGGTAGACGAGCGCGCCTGGGCTCAAGCCGAAATTTCGACCGGCGTTTATGTAAACCGCCGGGATGTTTCGAACCGCGTTGATGGCCGTGAGCAACAGGGGGAAGAAACAGCTCAGAAAGATCAGGAATATAGCGGAGAGGTCGCCGACCCCAAACCACAAGATGGCGATCGGAATCCACGCCAGCGGAGAAATAGGCCGCAGGAATTGAATCAGTGGGTTGAACGCCATCTCTGCTCGCCGATACCATCCGATCGTCAGCCCCAGGGGAATGGCCAGAATGGCAGCGAGCGTGAATCCCCATGTAACTCGGAAAAGCGAAGCGACCACATACTTCACCAACAGGCCGTGGCTGGTGAGATCGACAAGACCACCGACAACGCCCCACGGGCTCGGCAAAAGGTGGCCAGGGGCTCGATGGATGGCGAACTGCCAGAGGACAAGCAGAACGGCAATGAACGCAAGTGGTCGAAGCCGGACTGACCAGGCTGACTGTCTCGATCTCTTTTCTGATCCAATTGCGGTCATTCTCAATGAGTCTTCACGCCCAAAGTGCTGCGCTGAAAGAAGATCGGAGAGCGCTATTTGGCACTGTAGGCAGTGCTCGACCAAATGTCTTCAATCAATTGGTGGATGACTCGTTCCACCTTTTGGCGGAGCTGTGAATCGAAGGAGTAAAAATTTCGCAGGCATGGAACCCTTGAATCCCTGAGTCAGGAGTTGCCTACTGTCTGCTTGAGGGCTGCAGCCAGGTCCTGAGGATGAAATCCGAATGGTCCCGGTTTGCTTTTGTAGAGAACTTCGCCGCCGGGCCCAATCAGATAGAGCCGGTCCGGCCATCCCGTGTAGGCAGTCTCGGCGTGATTGTCGAAGCTATCGATCACTGAGGGAAACTTGATCCCGAGCTTCCGCACGCAGGTATTCGCGACGGATGACCGTTCTTCCTCACTGCGCGGGCTTCGAAAGAGCACCTTGTCTTTGACATTGCTCTGCATTTCCCACACGTCTGTAGGGTGAGCTTCAAGGATATAGACGGCGTAAAAACTAACCTTGCCTTTGTATTGCTCCGACAATTTGTTCAGGGCGGGAACCTCCCGCCGAAAAGGCGGTCAAGTATAGCTGCCGAACACCAGGACGACCGGCTTCTCCGCCCATAGCGATGCCAACTGCATCGGTTCTTTGGCGTCCAGCGTCTTGACCATGATGTCCGGTGCCTTGTCGCCGACACTGAGGGTGCCTTTGCGCGTTCCGGACCACATTGTTTCGAACGGAAAGAGGAAATAAGCCGGCATGGGCATTCTTGCCATGATGTGCCCGAAAACCTCCGGCGGCTGCCGCATGGCCCAGCCGATGTAGACGACGAACCCAACCCACAGACAGAGCAAAGTCGCGCAAACGATGCCTATCCAACGTTTGGTAGTTCTTTCGAGAATCCAGCGTTTGGCGGCTTTCTTAATGACGATCATCCAAGCTCACTTGGTCATTGTATTCATCTCGAGATAGCCCTGCGGGGAGATACCGAATGCATCGGCTACACGATTAAAGAACGCAAACATTGCAGTAATATACACGGCTTCGGCGATCTGCGGTTCGGTCCATCCATGACCACGGAGGGTCCGTACATCCTCTTCCGTTGTGCGATATGCAGCCTCTGTCACTTTTGTCACGTATTCGAGGAGGGCGCGCTCAGCGGCACTCAACTCGGCTTCATCCAGCTTGCCCTCTGCGATCGCTTGCACTGTCTTCTCGTTTGCTCCCTGAACCCGCAGGAAGTAGGCATGTGAGTCCAGTCAATAAGGACAGCGGTTGAGCCACGAGACCCAGCTTGCGATGGCCTCCTTGGTGCGGCGTGTCAGATGACCTTCTGAAAAGTGCACGCTATTGCTGAAACTGATGACCTCGCGCAGAAAATCGGGCCGATGACTGAAGCACTTGAGGATGCCAGGCATCTGCTGTCGGCCGGATTGGGTCCGCCACTCGTCGTAGGCTTTGGCAACATCGCCGGTTGCGTCCGCGTCTTCGATGAGGCCGATCTTTGTTTTTGGATGAGTCAAGGTCTTAGTAAAAGGCTGCGCTCCTCGAAGAGAGTAGCACACGATTTCGCGCTGAAGCAGCGACGGGTAGTGCAAAATGCTTTCTCGATCGGTGTGGCAGGGCGGCTACAACACAATCCGCCGGTCACCGTCTTTGCGAGTGATGCGCTCCCGATCAAGGTACTCCAACAAGGGGATGGCGTATTTTCTTGAAAGGCCAGTGATCTGCTTGAACCGCGCGACATCGAGTACCTGACCATGCAATTCCAGGATCTGCGCACGCAGTCCTTCAAGAGCGGTCCGGTGGATGTACAACTCGTCGGTTCCCATTCGGATCAGAGTCTTTGCGCGAAGCAGCAGCGTCATCAATCTGCGCATCTCGCCGTCACTGAGTTTCAGATGTGAAGCGACCTCGACAGCCGAAGGCGCTGCGAGCCCCGACGCTTCGTAGGCGGCGGCTACTGCAGAAAGAAATTTGATGTCGGGATTCGTGATCTGCTGATCCGTTTTCGCCGGAAATACCATCTCGCCTTGAAGCTTCAGGCGCTGCTCCCGCACCAACCGGTCGAGAAGGAAGTCAAATATCTCCGCGTCTAAAGCGACTTGGCTTCTCAACTCGGATCGTTTGAGACCGCTTGCCTTGGTTTCAATCTTCAGCCTCCTCACGATTTTCTCGGTCGCACTTTCAAGGGCCTCTCTGGCGAACCATATTTCTCCGGGAACAAGAACCAGCCGTCCATCTCCAGTGAGGGGCTCCGCGATTCGATACAGCGCCTCGCCGGTCATACCGGTTTCTGCCATTAGCATCTGGAGAGACAGACCATCGGTGCCGCGCCGAGATACTCTCTGCACAATCTGCTCTTCAAGGGAGGCCTCCTTGATCGCTTCCAGCCATGCAAGGCATTTCGCCTTTCGTAGGCGCGGAAGGGGATGCGTATCGAGCACGCGACCGCCGCCGATGGTCGCTGCCGGCGAGCATTGCCGGAGAACGAATCGGTCGCCGGGTATGAGCACAACCGGCTTATGCAGCCGCAGCCGCATGAGCCGATGAGCGCCCGCCTCTGCCGCGTTGCTGCCATAGATCGAAACCGTTGCGAGTGTGTCGGAGGTAAAAGCGTGGAAGTGAACCGTAGCGCGATGTTTCAGTTCTTTCGAGTCGACCAGAAGAGAGGCCTCGACGTCGATAGTCGTCACGGCTGTCAACGCTCCTGGCTCAACGATGGTTTGGCCGCGGCTCACATCGGATAAGTCAATGCCGGCAAGGTTCAGGGCCACTCGTGAGCCCGGGTTAACACGCTCTTCAGCCCGGCGATGGATTTGCATTCCCCGAACGCGAGCGACGCTGTCTCCCGGTTCGAACGCGACGGATTGGCCGGTCCGGAGGGTTCCGGAAAGCAAGGTGCCGGTCACGACGGTGCCGAACCCTTTCATGACGAAAGCCCGATCGAGCGGCAAGCGGGTCACATAGTCAGGGCTGCGGCGAGAGGCCCCCATAGCGAGAGACGAGAGTCTGCTCCTCAGCTCTTCGAGTCCCTGGCCGGTGTAGGCACTTACCGGCAGAATCTCCGCGCCCGTTTCGAGAAACGTGCCGCGCAGGAAGGCTTGTACTTGTGATCGCACGCGCTCAAGATCGGCCCCACTGACCGCATCCGCCTTGGTGATCACGGTCATGCCTCGACGAATGCCGAGCAGAGTGCAGATGGCGAGATGTTCCTCAGTCTGCGGTTTAACTCCCTCTTCGGCCGAGATCACCAGCAGAACAGCATCGATGCATCCGGCGCCGGCAAGCATATTGTGGATGAAGTGATGGTGGCCGGGAACATCCACAAAGCTGATCTGCGCCAACGTATTGTCGGGTGCGATGGCGTCGAGAGAGGCGAAACCAAGGTCGATCGTGATGCCGCGCTTCTTCTCTTCTGGCAATCGGTCAGTATCAACGCCAGTGAGCGCGCGTACCAGGGCAGTCTTGCCGTGGTCGATATGGCCGGCAGTGCCCACGACAACGGATCGAACAGACTCAGACATACAGGATTATTCTTCCGCACAGGACTGCAGCGGGAATTTCTGCAGCTCATCCTTTTGCAGGTCTGGATCGTCCTCGCTTTGCGCGATGCCTTGCAGCAGAGACATGAGCGTCGCATCCAGATTCGGTTCGACCGTGCGCAAATCCAGTAAAAGCCTGTCTTCGCTGACGCGCGCGATGACTGGAGGCTGAAGCCGCCGCAGCGCGAGCAGGAGCGCTGGGAGCGACAATGATTCATGCCGCAGCGCCAAAGCTGCACTCGGCAGGCGCGAGGCAGGCGCAGTTCCGCCACCGATGAGGCTATCGACGGGCACAACTTCAACTGTCAAAGCCGCGGATGGCAATGCTTCTGCAATTTGCTGGCAGCGTCGCAGTACTTCTTCCTGAGAGAGGCGCAGCATATTCACAACAGGAATCGAATCAAGCCTCTCATGGAGATAATCCATGAGCGTTGCTTCCAGCGCAGCATAGGTCAGCTTGTCCACCCGGAACGTTCGAAAGAGTGGATTGGAGCGTATGCGTTCGATCAGATCATTTCTGCCAATGAGCAGCCCGCACTGCGGGCCTCCTAGCAGCTTGTCTCCGCTCGCGGCGATCAGGTCAGAGCCGAGGCGGAAGCTATCGATGAAGGTTGGCTCGGAGTGTACGCCGAGATCATCCAGGGGAAGAATTAGACCTGTGCCTTGGTCATCAAATACAGGTACGCCCTTGCGCGAGCCAAGAAGCAAGAGTTCCTGAAGTGTTGGCCTCTCTGTGAAGCCTTCCATCCTGAAATTGGATTGGTGCACGCGCAGGATAAGCGCGGTGTCCGCCGAGAGAGCCTTTTCATAATCGGAAAGTCTCGTCCGGTTCGTTGTGCCGACTTCGCGCAGGCGAGCTCCGGACTTTGCAAGAATCTCCGGGATGCGGAAGCCTCCGCCAATTTCGACTAGCTCGCCGCGAGACACCACGACCTCTGCT
>JABCZC010000102.1 GCA_013289875.1 Acidobacteriota bacterium
GCTTCAGCCGCGATTCTAGGGCGCTTTGGCCGCCGCACCAAGTCGAGCAAGGTTTGCCTTCGCGGGACCGTGATCGGGGGCGATGCGGAGCGCGTGTTCAAAATCGTCACGAGCCATCGCCGAGTTCCCTGCTCGCGCTTCGAGGACACCAAGATTGTTCCACCCATCGGCGTCAGCCGCATTCAGCCGAAGCGCTTCCTGCTCCTCAGCGATTGCTTCCGGCAGTTGCCCGTTTGCGGAATAAACCTGTGAGAGTGTGGCATGAACCTGCGGGTCGTTCGGCGAGAGATGCTGTGCCTGCTGGAGCTGCTGGATCGCGTCGGAAAAGCGCTGCAACTGCGCGTAGGCGATGGCAAGCTGCTGCCGAAGAATGGAATCGTTGGGAGCTCGCTGTGCAGCTCTTTCAAGATATTCCGCAGCCTGGGCGGACTGTCCCTGACTGAGAGCAACCTGACCGAGCCCTTCGAGCGCATCGAGATTCTGCGAATCGATGCGCAGGGAGGCTGCAAATTCGGACTCTGCGGCCTCTTCATTCTCTTCCTTGAGCAGCGCCTGGGCGAGACCGCTGTGCGCGCTTGCATCATTAGGCGACTGCCTGAGCACGGCTCGGAATGATTGGTCGGCCTCGGATATCTGACCGTGGTCTAACTGGCTTTTCCCACGATTGAAGATGGCGTCGATAAGTGTTGGATCGGCGTCGGAAGCTTTTTGAAAGGCCTGCTGCGCACCTTGCCAGTCTCCGGTGTTTTCCAGCCCGACTCCGAGGCCGTTCCATGCGCGAGCATCTTTCGGATTGATCTCTACGACCTGCTTGTAAATCTGGACGGCCCGGGCGTAGTTGTCCTCACTCGTCTCCGCTGCGGCGAGATTGTAGAGCGCGAGGGTATCGCGGGGCTCTTTGCGCAGACGGTTTTCCATCCAGGCTGCTTCGAGCAGTAGGCGCGGGTCAAGCGAGTTCGGTGACGTGTTGACGGGCAGAACCTGAAGCCAGAGGTGGCCCATCTCATCGACCGATCGATTGCCGGCGCGCACACGGATGGGCGGGTCGTTAGGATTGTGCACGTTCTCGCGGGAATTGTCGTAGATGTAGTGCATGTGGATGGTCGTGCCCTTGGGCAGAAAGACCGGCTTGCGATATCGGTAAACGGATTGGCGGTCGATGTCCCAGTTGCGTATCCAGATGAGCCATGTCTTTTGTCCGTTGGGCAAGATGGCGTAAGCCTGCAAATCCTTGCCGAGATAGTGGGCGTGCGGATAAATTCCGAGCACGTCGACATCGACGGGCAACTTCAGTTGATCCTCGACGATAAACTCGCGCGCGCCGGGAGGGATGTTGAGTGCGGAGTCGTGCTCGAGTTGCAGCAGGATGGGCTGCTTCGAAGGCGGCGTGGCGGTGAAGTAGAGGCCGATCTGCGCTGCAACCGTCTCGGGTTTACCGGATGGCTTGAGGTGCATGTTCAGGATCAGGTCATTGCCAGGATCGAGACGCCAAGGCATTCCCACAGGCTCGACCAGCGCCGGAGTGTCGGGCTTCCAAAAGAGAAAATGGCTGTCGGGATCGAAGGTATTGCCGGCATCAACTATCAGTTCCATGCCCGGAACGCCATCACGCCAATTGTCTGGATGCTGGTGACGCCAGGAAGCGGTCCGATCGATCAATACATTAGCGTGGTGGACGACCTGGGGCGTGCCGGGACGAATTTCCATAGCGCGAACGTAGTGCGTCTGGTTGATGGGGTAGGGCAGGACGAAGTTCAGGAAGATATCGGAGCCGGAGGCCCGCAGCGTCGATGGCCGCTCCACCGACAACACGAGGTCGGGCTTGCCGAGGGTCCAGGTTTCGTCGTAGTGAGGATCGGGATGCGCGTCGGCTGCTTCGCCGCGAGCCATGCCTGTAGATACCCATTTCTGGATAAGCGTGATTTCTTCACTGGTGAGCCGACGTTCGTCTTCAAAATCGCCGTAGCCGTGTTCGGGCAGCCAAGGCGGCATATACCGGCTCGCAGTGACCTGCATGATCTGCTGCCCTCTGCGGCGCGCGTCGTCAAACGTAAGCAGGCTGAAGGGACCGCCTCCGCCGGGATGATGGCAGGTGGTGCAGTTCTTGTAGAGGATAGGCGCAATCTGCCGGTTGAACGTGACCGGAGCTTCGGAGGCGCGTACGCAGACGCGTAAACCGAGGATGTAGACGACGCAGATGCCGACGGCCAGGCCGATGCCGTATATCCGATTCATTGATTCTGAATCCCCAGCGGAACGATGGAGCAGCCGACGGGCGGGCCTCCCGGCTGCGGCACAGAATGCTTTGCCAGAACCGCGGCGATCGCATTCTCAAGCTCATGGCGCATGGCTGCGGGACGCTCTTGTCCGAAGGCGATGTATCGATCGTCGATGCGGCCACGATACACCTCGCGCAGCGCTCCATTATGAGGAATAAAGATGGCTGCTTCCGGAGTTACCGTGGTATGGGCTGCGTGAACCAGCGACTGCTCTGTGTCGCGGACGACGTGGGCACTGCCAGGAAACTGCGCCTGGTGGCGGCGGATGACCGCGGCAGTGTCCTCGGGGTTCGGATAAACCCACCAGAACTCTATCCCGGATGGACCAAACTCCCGCTCCAGGCGCAGAATTTCGGGCTCGTAGCGATTGGCGATCGGACAATCGGAGGCAGTAAAGAAAAGCACGATCGCCGGCGCAGTAGAGGCTGCGAGCGTCACGGCATGACCGTCAAGATCAATCCCGTAAGGAGCGTTTGCTGCGAATACGGCGCAATGGAACACGAGCAAGGCTGCAAAGCTCAGCGTAACGACGTACCAGGCAGCATGCGAGCGGCGAGCGGTCAGAGATCTCACTCTCGCGATTATTGGACGGACGCGACCCACGAAGCAAATGGAGGCAAGACGATGTGAGTGAGACTTGTCGCCGACTGCAGCGAGGAATCATCCGTCATTAGCGTTTTTACATTATTGGCAGTCACGCCCGCGGCCGCCAGGTCGAGTGAAACCGTTTGCGGTTGAGCCGTGAAATTCAGAGAGACCACCACGGATGCAGCCCCCGCAGGTCCCTTTCGCAAGTAAGAGAGTACGTTTGGATTGGTGCTGTCGAGCATGGTCAGGGCTCCATCCCGGAGCGCGGGGTCGGTTCTTCGCAGCTCGATAAGCTTTTTGTACCAATTGAGCAGCGAACTCGGCTCCCGGCCTTCGACCTCGACGTTCACCGTCTTATAGTCCGGCGCGACCGGAAGCCATGTGGTGGCCGCCGTGCTAAAGCCCGCATTAAGGGAAGTGTCCCACTGCATCGGCGTGCGCTCGCCGTCGCGGCCTTTCTCTTTTGGCCAGCCGATGATGCCGATCGGATCCTTCACGTCTTCTTTTCGAGATGGCGTTGTCGTCACCATTCCGATTTCCTCTCCGTAGTACATCATGGCCGTCGCACGGGTGGTGAAGAGCATGGTTGCGACCACGCGGGCGATCGCAGCGTCATGCACGCCGTCGCCATAGCGGTTCCAGCTGCGGGCATTGTCATGGTTGTCGAAAACCACAAGCGGCTGATTGCCGTGGACCTTCGTCTCCACGTCTTCGATACGTTCGCGGAAGAGCCCGGCATCGAGCTTGTTTGTGAAACCAATCTGCATATCCATTGGGAGATTCAGCTCGTTGTGGCTCGCGCCGCCGTACCACTTGTCGAGTTCCTGGATATTAGGAAGGTAGGTTTCGCCAATGAGGACGCGGTCGCCGGGGTAGCTGGCCACCACCGTTCGCAATCGGCGCATCACATCGTGGACTTCGGGGAGATTGTCAGTATACGTGTTGTCGAGGTTGGGGTCGCCATATGCGTTCGTGCCGCTTGTTTCCTTTGCATCGCGCAATTGAGGGTCTTCAAAGAGCGTCGGAATCGCATCGAGACGGAAGCCGGCAACACCGCGGTCGAGCCAGAAGCGGACAGCGTCGAACATTGCCTTTTCCACGGCGGGATTGCGCCAGTTCAGGTCCGGCTGCTGTATGTAGAACTTATGGTAGTACCACTGATTCGTGGTTGGATCGAACTGCCACGCGGAATGGCCGAATTCGCTCTGCCAGTTATTGGGCGGGATACCAGGTCCTTTGCCGTCGCGCCATACGTACCAGTCGCGCTTAGGATTGGTGCGCGAACTTTTCGATTCGATGAACCACGGATGCTTGTCCGAGGTGTGGTTCATGACCATATCCATAATGATCCGGATATTGTGCTTTTTCGCTTCGGCGACGAGCTCGTCGAAGTCGGCGAGCGTGCCGTATTGTGGATCGACATTTTCGTAGTCGGAGATGTCGTAACCAAAGTCGACCTGCGGCGAAGGATAGATCGGCGAAAGCCAGATCGCATCGACTCCGAGAGTTTGCAGATAGTCCAGCCGTTGCGTAATACCCTTGAGGTCGCCGACCCCATCGCCGTTGGAGTCCTGGAAGCTGCGCGGGTAAATCTCATAGATCAGAGCGTGCTTCCACCATGGCTCTGCCGCACCCGGCGCCTGGTGAGGAGCCGACGCGATGGCAGAGGTGAAAAGAGGCGCCTGCGCCCAGACGCCAGGATTGAGGGAAGTTACCAGGAGCATGAATACCAACAGTGCGAATGTGCGTGTGGACCGCATGAGATTCATCTTGGTTAATAACTCCTAGTCCGAAAATAAAACCGCTAGAGTACAGCACCGGTGTTTTGTTGGGCAAGGCATGCGCCACAGGACTTCCGAATGACGAGGCTGGTTTGCAGCAGGATGTCGCGAGTCGGCAGATTTGGGTGCTCAATCCGCTCCAGCATGGTCGACATTGCGATGGATCCAATATCTCCGCAATTCTGGTGGTGGGTGGTCAGGGGTACGGGTAACATGCTTGCGTACTTGACGTCGTCAATTCCAACCATGCGAATATCCTGAGGGATGCGAACTCCGGCCTCCAGAACTCCCTGCATGACTCTTGCCGCAGTCAGATCATTTGCGCAGACGATGGCGTCGGGTTTGTGCTGTCGCAGTACAGACTGGATGAAGGACCTGTCCTCCGGGTCTCCGAAGCAAACGAGGTTCTCGCGAAGAGACATACCGGAGCAGTAAAGAGCTTCGCGGTATCCGGCTATCCGTCCGTCTACGGAGGGCGCAGACAGCGGTTTCGCGACGAAGACAATGCGTTTGGAGCCAAGTCGCACCAGGTGCCGGGTCACTTGAAATCCGGTGCTACGATTGTCGATGCCGACGAGGTCATATTTGGACCTCTCCGGGTAACAAGCAATGCAACGGTCCAACAGAACCATCGGAATGCCCGCGCGATCTAGAGCGCTGGCGATTTTCCAGTTGAAGGCATCTTTTTCCGGAGTGAACTCCAGCGGCGCAAAAAAAACGCCAGAAACCTTTTGCGCAATGTAATGACGGCACAACTGCTCGGCTTCCTCCTCCTGTTCTTCCGCCTGCCCCATAGCGTGTCCCCACAAAAGAGAGTGGGCACTCGAGAGGGGCGAGCGCATCATGCCATGGCAGATAGGCTCGAAAATTTCTGTTCTTCCAAGATCCGGGATCAAGAGGCCAAATACACATCCGGCGGTTTGTTTCTGGGGTAGAACATATGTGCCGGCGCCCGCCCGCCGCGAGACCAGCCCGAGTCTCTGCAATTCATTGACTGCCTTTGCAATGGTGATGCGCGAGGCGTGGAATGTCTTGCCCAACTCGGCTTCGCTCGGGAGCCTGTCACCTGCCTTCGAGGCGCCGGACTGAATGGCCCCGAGAAGACTGTCAAAAACCTGTCTGTGTTTGGGCAGATCGGCTTCCGGGATGTTTCGGAGGGGCTTTCTGTCTCTTCTCGTCTGTGGCTGACCGGTGTTCATTTCGATTACTCACCTGAATGCGCCTGAGGAGGACTGCCGTGGAATGTATATACATAAATCGATTTTGTATAGGGTATCGGTCTCCATCATGCCGCGCATTTAAGGGCTGATCATCGAGTCACACGGCCGTCCTGGCGGAGAGATCGTCAGCCTGGAGGAGCAGACATTCAACCCATCATAATCCTGATTATCCCCTTGGCAACATCAACATAGCTGGCGGGAAAGCGTTTTCTTCCCGCAATCCCTGAACCTGAAGTGCCCCAATGCGACCGCTTCATCTCAGAATGCTATCGATTCGCCATATCAAATCAAGGAACACCTTCGCTAAATCGGTTGACAGTTCCTGATTTCTGGCAGTACTGTGCTGTGGGATCAAATATCCGGAGTTCTTTCAGCCGCTACGCCTCGCGGGTTTGCGGCTGGAAGAGATAAAACTGGGAACCGATCAAGCAGTAAGCAATAAGAATTGCGAATACTGAGGGCGCGTATCAGCGTCCAGTGCGAATTTCTAGGGAGGCAATTTGATATGCAATGGATGAAGTGGGGCAGAGTCGTCATCATCGCTGCATGCGCGGTTTTTCTCACGACCGCAGGTTACGCACAAGCTGTATACGGCACAATCTTCGGTTCGGTAGTGGACAATACCGGCGCCGCGATTCCAGGCGCAACCATCAGTATTACTGACACGAATAAAGGAACTACGGTTACTGCGACGGCAAACGAAGCAGGCGAGTTCACTATCGGTCACCTGATTCCCGATACCTACGACGTGAAAGTGACCTTTGCAGGATTCACGACCTTTGAATCCAAGGGCCTGATTGTTTACGCCGATCAGTCGATCAAGGTGGAAGCCAAAATGGAGGTCGGCGCCGCGACCCAGACGGTGGAAGTGAGCGCCTCCACGGTCGAGCAGCTGAAGACAGACCGCGCCGATGTTTCAACGACATTCACTGCGAAGGACGTGCAGGATTTACCGATCGGCGGTCGCAACTACACAAATCTGCAGCTTCTGCTGCCGGGCGCACAGCAGCTTGGCTGGAGCCACGCTGCCGACGAAAACCCCCAGGGCAGCCAGCAGATCCAGGTTGACGGCCAGGCGTTCGGCGGTGTCGCCTTCCAGCTGGACGGCACCGACAATCAGGATCCGATCCTCGGGATCATCGTTGTCAATCCGAATATAGATTCGCTGTCTGAGACAAAGATTACAACTCAGAACTTCGACGCCGAGTTTGGCAAGGCGGTGTCGTCGGTTATGACTGCCCAGACCAAGTCGGGAACAAACAGCTTTCACGGAAGTGCATTTGACTATCGCGAGAGCAACGCGAATGTGGCGACAAACCCGTACACGCAGTTCCGCGCGCCTGGAGCAACAAGCAACGACGGGCTGGTGCCTCCCGGATTGAGGAACCAGTTTGGCGGATCAATCGGCGGGCCGGTCATCAAGGACAGAGTCTTCTTCTTTGGCGACTATCAGGGAGTCCGCCAGAAGGTAGGAACCTCCGCCGTGATGACGGTTCCGACGGCGTACCTGATCAACACCTGCCTCGGGGCGGCCACGACCACGGGCGTGCCCGGCTGCGACTTCAGCCAATATAACGCTGCGGACACCCTGGGCAGTGCCGGCAACATTTACGATCCGACCGGAAAGCAATATCCCGGCAACGTGATCCCAGCTGCGGATCTCTCCCAGCCCGCGCTCAACCTGCTGAAGCTGCTCCAGCCCTATGCAGCGAACAAAGCCAACAGCAGCTACTCAAGCCTGGTGAACCAATATGCGGCCGGCGGCACCGGTATATTCAACAGCGATCAGTGGGATGTGCGCGGCGACTGGCAAGTAATGCAGTCGATTCACGCCTTCGGGCGCTTCAGCCGGTTCACCGACACATTGAGCGGAACCACGATCTTCGGTCCTGCCGGCGGCGCCGGATTCGGCATCAATAACTACGGCGGCACCTCCAAAGGCGCGAATGACAGCCTGGCAACGGGCTTTGATTGGGCGGTCAAACCAACCCTGGCGATGGACTTCCGCATTGGCTATTACCGCTATAACATCGGCACCAGCAAGTACAACGAGGGTACGGATTTCATGACCAACCTCGGTATTCCTGGTATGAACCTGAACGCGATTACCAGCGGCGCCGGGGGATTTGCGATGGCCGACGTAGGCAACTTCAGCCTGGCATCCACTGTTCCCGAGCCTCAGAGTACCGGGGCACAATACGGCTCGGACCTCCAGACCAACCGCTGCAACTGCCCGTTGATTGAAAAAGAAAGTCAATTCCAGATTGTGAACAACTGGACGAAGATCATTCGCACTCATTCCATCAAGCTCGGCGCCGACCTGCGCTTTGCGCACAATCTGCGCGTGCCGAGCGATGTTGATCGCACCGGCATCCTGAGCTTCGGCAACGGGCCAACATCCAATGGCTCGTCGGGAGGACTGGGGTTTGCGAGCTTCGTGCTGGGTGACGTGACGGACTTCGGGCGCTACTACAGCAGTACAACGAATGCGAAGGAGTTTCAGCGGCGGCTTTTCTTTTACGGGCAAGACACCTGGCGCGTAACTCCGAAACTGACAGCCAACCTGGGTATTCGCTATGAGTTCTATTCTCCTGAGTCGGTAAACGGAGTTGGGTATGGTTCACTGATGCAGATGAACGATGACGTCACTACGGATGGTTACCTTCGCGTGGCAGGAGTCGGCGGCGTTTCGAACAACATGGGATGGGGCAGGCCTACCAATGCATGGAACCCCCGCATAGGTCTCGCGTACCAGATCAATCCCAAGATGGTGATCCGTGCCGGTTATGGGCGCAGCTTCGACCTGGGTGTTTTCGGCTCAGTCTTCGGACACGTTGTGACCCAGAATCTGCCTGTTCTGGCTAACCAGCAAGTGGCTGGAACGAATGGTAATCTTGCATCATCCACCATATTCAACCTGGTGAACGGACCGCCGCCGTGCGATGTAGCAACAGGTTGTCTACCCGCAGTGCCGTCCAATGGCCTTCTTCCGAATCCCGGCTATGGTGTCGGCGTAAAGGCAAGACCGAACACCCTTCGTCTTCCGACGCTCGATGCTTGGAATGCGAGCTTGCAACAGTCGCTTTCTCCAACAATCTCCTTCACGATCGCTTATGTGGGCAACAAGGGCACTCATACCCTGAGCGACGGTGATGGCAATAATACGAATCCTAACGAGGCTGGCATAAACCTGCCATCGCAATACAGCATCGAAGGAAGGTCACTGCACTACGTGCCGGCTTTCTATCTCACGAATCCGGGTGCAATTCCAGATTCAAATGGTATCCTTCCAGACGGAGGGGTGAACAATACCAATCTGCTGCAGCGCTATTACGGTGGAAGTCTCCCCGCGTGCACGAACACCGCCTATGCATACGTGAATGGCTCTCTTGCACGTCCTGCCGGGCTTCCGGCCGGCTCGTGCGGATGGGTCCCCTCAATCGGCTACTACGGAGACGACCAGGATACCCACTTCAATGCTCTGCAGGTAACCCTGGCCAAGCAGTTCTCAAGAGGCCTCTCGTTTACAAGTAGCTTCGCATGGCAGCAGGCAATTGACTTCGCCAGCGGTTATGCGACGTGGAACAAACGGCCGGAGCGCGGTCCCGATTCAAGTACCCGCGAGAAACAACTCATCGTTTACGGCACCTATCAGTTGCCGTTCGGACGCAACCAGCAGTTTTACTCCAGCGCACCTGGCTGGGTGAACCAGATCATCGGCGGATGGCAGATCAGCCCAGTGCTCGACTGGTCAAGCGGTCTTCCCTATACGTTGAGCTACCAGGGATGCAGTTTCTCCCTTCCGGGCTCGGCGCCTTGCTATCCAAACGGCACCTCCAAAACCCTGAAGGTGGCCACCGGTGCTTATAACCCCCAGACTCACCAACGCTTCGCCTACCATGGGGCGACGACGCCACTCGTTCAGACGGTTAATTCCCCTGCAGGCTGCACTAGCGGCACCGCCGGCTGCACAACTTCGCTTCTTTACACGCCATTCTCCGGATTCAGCGCTACAGGGCTTGACGAGATCGGCACCGCAGGCAGAAACAACGCCTTTGGACCCACCTACTTCAACACGGATCTTTCCCTGCAGAAGAACTTCCCGATCCATGAGAGCATCTTCGCGCAGTTCCGGGTAGATGGCTTCAACGCGTTCAACCATATCCCATCTGGAAATCCGGGCGGAGCCATCGACTCGGGCGACCAATTCATCGGCAGTATGGCGGGTCAAGGAGGCAGTCAGAACCTTACCCGTCTGCTGCAGTTCTCATTGCGCGTGCAGTTCTAGCGCAGGTCGTACTGTGAAAACGAGGGGAGCTTCGGCTCCCCTCATTCTTTTACGAGAGATCTTGAAATCTATCCACTCCCATGCTCGAGAAGTTATAGCCGGAGCCGTACGGTCGGCGATCGTCTCCTGCCTGATCGCCATCGCAGCGAACGCCCAGACGAAATCCGCAGCAACGGGGACGGATTGGCAAATCGGTCCGTTTGCCAGGCCGGCGGAGGGGAGTCCAATCATTCAACCTCGCCCTGATTCAAGGTTCGATGATCCGATCCTGCATAAGGCGGTTCACTGGGAAGCCTTGCACACGTTTAATCCGGCGGCCATTGTGCGGAAAGGAAAGATCTTCGTGCTGTATCGCGCCGAGGATGATACAGGCGCAGCGGAGATAGGCGGACACACCTCTCGCCTGGGGCTGGCCGAGAGCAGCGACGGCATCCACTTCAAGCGCAGGGCAACCCCTGTGCTCTTCCCTGCCGATGACAGTCAAAAGGAGAGGGAGTGGCCGGGCGGCGTCGAGGATCCACGCATTGTCGAGAGCGGAGATGGGACGTATATCCTCACCTACACGCAGTGGAATCGGGTTACCTACTCGGTAGGGATTGCGACTTCGAGGGACCTGATTCATTGGAAGAAGTTTGGACCGGCATTCAATGATGCGCTGGGTGGAAAATACGCGGCGCTGAAATATAAATCGGCAGGAATCGTCATCCGTATGCAAGCTGGCCGGCTTGTTGCTGCGCAAATCAAAGGGCAGTATTGGATGTACTGGGGAGAGGGCTCTATCCACCTGGCTACATCTGCTGACCTGCTTCACTGGACGCCAGTCGAAGACAAGACTGGCGAACTACTTGTCGTCCTGGCTAAGAGAAGTAAGCACTTCGACAGTGGCTTCCCGGAAGTGGGACCTCCTCCCTTGCTCACGGCTGAAGACATCCTTGTGATGAACAATGGAAAGAATGATCCTGAGGACGGCGATCCGGAACTGGGATCGAACGCCTACGCAGCAGGTCAGGCGCTGTTTCGGGCCGATGATCCGTCAAAACTCATAGCGCGCGCAAACGAGCCTTTTCTGAAACCAGAGCTGCCATTTGAAAAGACCGGACAGTATGCGGCCGGGACAACCTTCGCGGAAGGCCTCGTGGCCTTCAAGGGCAAGTGGTTCCTGTACTACGGATGCGCGGATTCAATGGTTGGAGTTGCCATTGCAAGCATCAAATAGCGACCGGCCGATTCCTTTCTTCTATAAGATTTCGATGCGAAACACTCTGCCTGTTTTAAGCTTGTTGCTCCTACCGGCTCTCGGAGCAGGCATTGTCACGACGCAGATGATTGCTCCACAGGCGGCTCAATCCGGCAGTCAAACCTCGAAGACCGCAACGACCGATTCTCTTGGGGATAAGAAGCTGGTTCTGGATAACCCGGACCGGGTTTGCGCACAATGTCATAAGGACATCTACGAACGATACAAAGGCACTCCGATGGCCCGCGGCAGCGGCATTGCGACCGACGGTTTGATCGAAGGCGGCTTTACGCACGCAACCTCCGGTATTCGCTACCAACTTGTCCTGCGGGACGGTCAGGCGTGGATGATCTACGACCGGACGGTGCCCGACACAGGACCATTCCTGCACGGACAGCAGTTGCTGTCGTATTACATTGGCTCGGGGCGGCGCGGCAGGACGTATCTCTTCGAGAAGGATCGATGGTGGTTCGAGGCGCCGGTGAATTACTACTCCAGAAAGAGACTCTGGGACATGGCGCCCAATTACGGATCGGCTCGGAGCATGCCGGACACGCTTCCTGTCGATTCGAACTGTCTGCATTGTCATACGGGCAAAGTGCAGACGGCGCTGCCAGAGTCGCGGAATATGTATGCCGGGCCGCCGTTCAAGGCGGCCGGAGTCACATGCGCAGCGTGTCATGGCGATCCCGCGCAGCATCTCGCCCAGCAAGGACACGGACCTATTGTGAATCCATCGGCGTTATCGCCCGCGAAACGCGACAGCGTTTGTCTGCAATGCCATCTCGAAGGCGAAGCCGCGATCTACCGCGCAGGAAAGTCTCTTGCGGCCTATCAACCAGGAGACGACCTTGCCAGGTTCGTTGTCTATTTTGTGAACGCGAACCACCAGGAGGGCGGCGGCAGGGCGACCAGCCAATACGAGGCGCTGCTCAAGAGCGCGTGCAAGCGGGCAAGCGGCGACAAGCTGACGTGCACGACGTGCCACGATCCGCATGGCTCACCGGCTGCAGAGGAGCGGGTGAGCTTCTACCGGAGCAAGTGCCTCGAGTGCCACACCGGAGAGAAGATGGCGACCGAGCATCATCCCGAGCAGCGGGATTGCGCTATTTGCCACATGCCCACACGAGAGACAAGGGATATCTCACACGAGCAGCTCACTGACCACAATATTCAGAAGTATCCGCAGAAGGACAGCGGCGCAGTCGTCGGACAAACGGTCGAGCTTGTGCCGGTCGGCGGCGTGAGCGCAGGAAACCGCGAGCTTGGTCTTGCCTATGCACAACTGGCAGCACAGGGCGATCGTCAGTCGGGTGAGAAGGCTCTCTCCCTGCTGAAAAAGGCAGAGAGCGAGGGCGCAGATGATGTCGAGCTCCATGTGCGACTGGGCTTCCTGGATCAGATCTCGGACAAGCTGGACGAGGCGCAGGGCGAATATCAGGCAGCTCTAACGCGAAACCCGTATGAGAGTGTGGCGCTGGCGAACCTGGCGGTGCTCGATGCATCACAGGGGCATACCGACCTGGCGGTGAAACTTTTGCAGAAGGTGGTAGCGGCTGACCCAAGCCAGACAGCTGCTGGGCTCAATCTTGCTTTCCTCGAATGCAGGCTCGGCGACAAGACAAAGGCTGTGCAGACGATTGTAGAGGTTCAGCGCTTTAATCCTGACAGTGATCTCCTCCATCAGTTTTTAGAGAGAGGAAAATATGGCGATCAATATTGCAAGCTTCGCTAATACTGTGAATGCGGATTGATGGGTGGAGTGATGATTGCCAATATCAAACGGCGAGGGTGTAATCGTCCTTTGCCTACTTTGAACTTCGGATGCAAAACACAATGCTTCTCTTAAGATTGTTGGTCGCTCCTGTTCTCGGGGCGAGTCTCCTCATGGCGGCCCAGGCGATAGCCCAAACCACGGCACGGCCCGATACTCCAAACTCGCAAACTAGATCGACCGATCTCGCGGCGGTCCGCAAGCTCATTGATCGCGGACAGCCGAAGGAGGCGCTCCGTCAACTTGATCAACTGGCTGCGCAGCAGCCTCCTCCGGCGGGGATTGACCGCTTGAGGGGTCTGGCGTTTTATGCGGAAGACGATTTTCCCGCGGCAGATCAGGCATTTGCGAAGGCGCTGCAACAAGACAGCAAGGATGTCGAAGCTGCGGAGATGAGGGGCCTCACGCTTTTGCGGATGGGCCGGGCAGCGGACGCGATACCGTTGCTCGAAGGCATCCATGAATGGTCGCCAGCATCGAAGGTTGATCCCAGCTACGTGCTGGCGCTCTGCTATCTTGATACACGCCGTTACGATGACGCCCGCCGTGCCTTTGCGCGGCAGTTCGGCTTTCAACCCGATTCGGCCGCGGCATACCTTCTGGCCGGCAGAATGCTGTTGCGCCACGAATTCCTGCCCATAGCCCAGGAGTACGCAAAGAAGGCAGTGGAGCTTGATCCGAAGCTGCCGCTGGGCCATCAGTTGCTGGGAGAGATTGCCTTAGCCGGCCAGAATATTGACGAAGCGGTGGCGCAATTTGAGAAGGAACGCGATCTGAATCCGCTCTATGGGGGGATCTATGATCGGCTGGGTGATGCGTACACCCGCGGCGGCCAGTACCCAAAGGCCCTGCAGTCCCTACAGCAGGCGGTTCTGCTGGAGCCCAACTCGACCGGGCCTTACATCCTACTCGGCAAGGTGCTATTGAAACAGCAGGACGCCGTTGGCGCTGCGATGTATCTTGAACGAGCAGAAAAAATGGACCCGGGAAACTATATGACTCACAGTTTGCTGGGGCAGGCGTACCGGGCCATGGGGAGAACTGAAGATGCCAGTCACGAGACCGAAATGGCCGAGAAATTACAGTCCACCGGTGCTCCCAAGCTTCAGACACCGCAATAGCCAGGTTGCGGGGAACTCTTGGCCAGATAAAAGCAAGGTACGTTTGTCCCGTATTTCCTGACGATGGTGTAAAAGTGCTTTCGGAATCGCCGCACTCCACCTACTGTTGACGAAATAGATGCGTCTACTCGCCTCGCCATGATTGGCGCTTTGAGAAAGCGCCAGGCTTCACAAGGAGTTCGCTGATGAGTACTACTGCTTCATCCGTACCGGTCGCCAGGGCAAGGCTGCTGCGTCCGATTCTTGTGGGCGGCGCGCTTGCGGGTACGTTCGATCTCATCGCGGCGTTCATCACGTTTGGGCCCGGCGTCCCTCGCGCGATTGCCGGAGGGCTGCTCGGCAGGCAGGCCTTCCACGGCGGAGCCGGCACGTGGATTCTCGGCGTCGTCCTGCAGTACTTCATCGCGTTGTCCGCTGCTGCCATTTACTGCCTGTCCAGCCGCAGGCTCAGATTCCTGAAAGATCACTGGCTGGTCTGCGGTCTTTTCTACGGGATTGCGGTGTTTCTGGTGATGAATCTCGTCGTACTGCCT
>JABCZC010000103.1 GCA_013289875.1 Acidobacteriota bacterium
GCCCGCCTGCAAGAGCGACAGCGGGAAGGCCGGCCCGACATCTGACTGCACTACGACGCCGGTAATAATGACTGGATTGCCTTCGTCGTCGACGAGCCCCTCCCCGTTTGGCCCTTTTGCCTGCCGAGGGTTGGGTAAAAGAGTCTCAACCACGTCTGGCACATAGCTGAAATAGCTGTTGGCCAATACCTTCACCAGATTGCACGACGCCATGTCCAATGCGCTTTGGCTTTTCGCGATGGCGAAAGCCATGTCGTAAATCATTTTCCCGAAGGGTACGCTCGCTAGTTCTGCTCCGACACTTGGCATAAATTCCCCCGATCAAAAAAAGCGGTTCTCGTTTTGACCTGCTGCTTCGCCAAAGTCATGCCGGCAAAGCTTTGAAGAGTCAACCGGGCTCGATTTCGATGCCCGGCTGACCCCAGGTTTGTTCTTGTGAAGCATCAGCTCTGGCTGATCGATATCTTCGAAATATCGATGGCGTTTACCAGGAAGAATCTTGGCATCATGTTCTTAGGCGGAGGCACCGGCGCCAGCGTTGTCGACATTGAGCTCGATCCCGTCACCGAGTAGGAGTATTTGTTTGAGCTCGTAAAGTTCACGTGGCTCGAAACCGATCCGGAAGCGAACAGGAAATCCGCCGAAGCGCTTACCGACACGCCCACGCTGAGGGTATTCGACGATTCCTGCGTGCTGGTAATCGACATCTTCACTTCGATAGTCGAGTTTGTAAACGCATAAAACGTCGGGTTCACGCCCGCCTGGAGCAGTGTAAGCGGGAAGGCTGTTCCGACATCCGTCTGCACGAGCACGCCGGTAATCATCACAGGGTTGCCGTCGTCATCCATCAGCGGTGCGCCATTTGCGCCCTTCACTTGCCGAGGATTGGGCAGGAGCGTCTCAACCACGTCCGGAACATAGTCGAAGGTCGTCCTGGCAAGAACCTGCACCAGTTGAATGGAAGCCGTGTCGAGGGCAACCTGGCTTCGCGCAATGGCCGAGGCCATGTCGTAGATCATCTTGCCGAAGGGTACACTTGCTAATTCTGCTCCAACATTTGGCACCAGACACCTCCTTGGGATTCGTAAACGGCCTACTCCGTCTTAATCTGAATCTGCTTGCTCAAATTCTCAGCGAAAATTCTCTGCAAACGATCCGCCGCATAACCGTGGGGACTCAGCGTTACCCCGCCTACCATCTTCACACCCGGATGCCCCTGCACAGCGGGAACAAGGCTATCGTCGAATGCTACGATAATTCCTGTCTTCATCACCATCAGCGTAAAACCGTTGAGCTTGTGTATATGCTGTTGCACCGCGCGCGAGGTTCCCTGCGAAAACTCTCCATGGAACACGACCATGTACATCTGAAAAGCCACAGCGGATCACCTCGAGCCAGTCATTGTGTGCGACGACCTGGTTGCGTGGAGCTGGCGCAGCCATGGGGCTGCGTCCTCTTCACTGAGCCCGTACTTCAGTTGGCAGTTTGCGCGTCCACGGGCGGCAAGACTACGCATCCTCGCAGCATTAGTCAAGAGGATGCGCGCCATCCGCACAGCTTCTGCATTGCTATCTACTGCCAGTTCCGGCCAGAGTGTTTGCTGAACTGCTGAAAGATTCGTTCCAATGCACGGCACGCTATAAAGAGCGGAATCCAACAACGTCGCATCGGAAAATTCGCCGCTTACATTGAAGAGTAAAACGGACTGCGCAAGATCATACCGTGCCTGTTCGCTTCTGTCCAAGGCGAGATAACTCAGCCCTCCCTGTTCCTCGCGCTTTGTGCCCGCCGGCGCCGGAACCCAACCCATCAGGATCGGGAAAAGCTGTTTTAGTTCCTCGAAGATAGCTTCATCGCCGGGAGCCATGCCCACATACGCCGGAGTCCGAATTACGCGTACTCCGCCGACCTCGCATGCCTTCTGAATCGCCGGAATCCGTACATCCGAAAGCTGTCCCTTGGTATCCGCGATGATGCCCGCCTCCAGGTGGCCGAACTTCCGTTCCACCACATTCACCTTCACCGCAGCCCCGTCGATCTGCGGAACGTAGCGACTCAGGTTATCCGGAAGTGGTTGCGCGACAGTCACGCGCGAAATCCTGCGATTGTGGCTGGCCATCGGGCGAAGCAACTCGTCCCACTGATCCAGGACTTTGTTCCAGTCATAAGCAAGAGCAAATTGCGCCGATTGTCTGGAGCGTTCTGCAAGCAGGTCCCGGTCGTCGTAGAACATCGCCAGCTTCGCGACCGCATCGTCGACGTCAATCAGCGCCCGCCGAATGCCGAACTCGTTCTCGCTCCACTCCGTTATCGCAATCGCCTCGCCGTGCCCCTTTACCAGCTCGCGACTCGCGCTGTAGTCGCCCGCCAGTGGAACCGCGCCCGCCGCCGCTGCCTGCAGGGTTGGGAGCCCAAACCCTTCACCGCTCGACGCGAGCAGATGAACATCCGCGGCTCGATAGTATGCCGCGAGCTGGCTCAGCGGAACCCCTCCGCCACGCTTCACCTTCATGCCCGGAGTGAACCGCACCTGCGATTCAATGCCGAGGTGACGCAAGTCGGCGCGAACGTTGTAGGAATAGATACCGGATCGGGTGAATTCATCCTCAGGATCGGTATGCAGGTGCAGCAGCGCGTCCGGCCGCCCCGCGGCAAACTTCGCGAAAACATCCAGCAGGCGCGGCAGCATCTTTCTCGGTTGATTGCGGCTGTCGGAAAGCACCAGGAATTTACCCTCCGCGTCCACCTCGGCTTTTGCCTGCGCGCGATCCGTCGGCGGATAAAAGAAGCTGCGGTCCACCCCGTGAGGGATGTACCGGCAGTTGATGCCGGACCGGCTCGCCGCATGACGCCCGAATTCGCTCATCGCGATCGGAATATCCACCTCGTTGAGCAGTTGAATCCAGCTCTGTGGGAGACCCCCGCCCTCCATGTCGCCATCGATAGGGAAATAAAGTGCCCAGGGCGTATCGGTCAGTTCCATCTGGCGTCGCACATGGGGAGCCGCGAAATAGGGCAGCCACCACACATCGCCCAGGGCGATCACGATCTCCGGACGATTGCGCACCAGAAACGGATAAAGAGACCGGCTGCCGAGAACCCCCGACGCCGGAATCACCTTGCAGCCGTTCCAGTCCTGCGGCTCCTTGGTCTGCCATCCGATAATGCTCACGCTGTGGCCGCGCCGCGCAAGGCCTTCGCATACGAAGCGCGTCACGTTTCCGAAGCCGGACGGGGTATCAGGACTATCGGAGATCCACAGAATGCGCAATAAGCTTCACCGGGGTAGTGTTTAGCAGAGCCAGGCAAATCAGTCAACGAAACATTGTCGGGAAATCGGCCATCGTTTGGAAGTCCTGATAAGTGCTCCGCGCGACTCGGCGACTCCCTGCGCGAATGATAGACTCCCATCGTGCCGGCGGCAGGCAGAGATTTGCGTTGCAGGAAAGGGATGCATGACGGAAAAGAAAAGCGCGAAAAGCGACAGCTCGAAAAAGAAAAGCAGCGGGAGCAGAAAAAGCGCCGGCAGTGAAACCGCGAAAAAGGAAAGCCACGCAACGCCGCTGGAAACATCCCCCGAAACATCCGACGACACATCACCGCTCGAGCCCCTCGGCCCGCAGCCGCCCTCCACGTACACGGGCGTCGTCCTCCTAGGGTGGATGGAGCGCGACCAGGCAGTTCGCTTTCTGATGGAAGATTGCCGCTTCGAGAAGCCTCTCACCGAATCCGACGCCGAAGGGGTGTGGCGCAAATGGCGCGATCGCGCCGCTACACTCCCGGAGCGCCAAGCCCTCGCTCCCGAAGCTGTGCCGCTGACGGCATCCGAGAATGCTCACGCCGCGCGCTTTCTGCAATTCATTGGCGCGCTGGGAGTCTCTGGCGTACAGGTCGTCAAAATCGACCCCCTTCAGCTCGTCGTCGGCCAATACCACATCGCGATCGATGTCGCCGCGGCCCACGCCGCGCGTGCTCACGACGACGAAGGCTGGATGGAGCACCTGCTGCCCTCGTCACCCAGCAATCCTAAGCTCGACATGAATTTCACACGCCGCAACTTCGATACCGAGATCATGATTGATCTGCCCCATGCCGAATTTATCTTCGGAGTCCACTCTCATGGCGGGTTTGGCCCCAAGGAGATGCTTGGCTATGTGATGGCGATCCGGATAGGGAACAGGATGATGCTTGGCAAGGGCTATCACCGCCTGTACAGCCGAATATCTGCCTGCCGGGGTAGTTTTCCCGAACGCCTGTCTCTGGTTGCGCTCGATCCGAGTACGCTCACACCGCCGCCCCCCGACACCGCGCAGGCCGGTGCCGCGTCTTCCAGTCACGGCCTCGAAATCTTCGGAGCCCGCCCCGCCGTCTTCGCCGATTTCTTTACCGAGGGTCTGGCAATGCCTGTCTATCTCAGGAGAAAGCGTTACCAGCTGCAGGTTCGCGCCACCTGGGTGGCGATCAACGAAGCATAACTTCCGGTTTTCTTTTGACTGCCTTCAACTCTTCGTGTAGTGTCACGATTCGTCGACTGAAGACCCTGTAGCCGAACACCCGGTTCGTGCGGCTTCTTCAGTACCGTCACGCAAACGCAGTCAGAGAGGATCTTATGGCGAGAGCACCTTTGCCTGGCAGCCATCGTAACGCTGCCCTGGGAGCCGAGAAAATCGGCCCTGCGAACCCGTCGGATCAGGCCCATGTCACCGTGTATGTTCGCGGCAAGAACACACCCCCACCGATCGCGCGACCAGGACACTACATAACTAACGAAGAGTACACGGCAGCGTATGGCGCGAGCGAGGAGGACTTTCAGGCGATTCGCGACTTCGCAAAGCAATACAACCTTACCCCTGCTAATGAAAATGCCGCCACGCGATCCATCGAACTTTGCGGAACAGTCGGGGATCTCAGCCGCGCCTTCGGAGTCACCCTTGATCACGTAAAGATCAAGGATCGCGTATATCGCGGTCGTGAAGGCGAGTTGACCGTTCCCGACAATCTGCTCCCCATCATCACTGCCGTCGTTGGCCTCGATGACCGTCCGCAAGCGGTACCGCATGTACGCAAACTCAGCCCCCGAGCGGCCGGTGAGGCCCTGGGCGCGCAGTCTTTTTCGCCATTGACCATCGGGCAGCTCTACGATTTCCCGGCCGGCCTCGATGGCACTGGCCAGATCATCGCCGTGATTGAGTTGGAAGGCGGCTTTCTGCAATCCGATCTGGACACCTATTTCAAGGAGTGCGGCCTTCAAACGCCTTCCATCAGCGCGGTGTCGGTCGGAGGAGGGCAGAACAGCGTCTCTGCGGGATCGGTAGTTAGCGACGAGGAACTCGAGGTCGCACTCGACATTCAGATTGCCGGCGCGCTCGCTCCCGGAGCCAAACAGCTGGTCTACTTCTCCGGCACCAGCGATCAGGCCTTTCTCGCCGGAATCAATGCGGCGATTGTCGCCACCCCGCAACCCACGGTTATCTCCGTCAGTTGGGGCAAAGCGGAAATCTATTTCACCCCTCAGATGCGCCAGCAGTTCGAGATCGCCCTCCAGCATGCGGCTCAGCTCGGAATTCCCGTTACAGTCGCGTCCGGAGACAACGGCTCATTTGACAACAGCGGCTCTTTGAACGTCGATTTTCCCGCTGCTGCTCCTCACGCTCTGGGCTGCGGAGGCACCAACCTGCTCGCCAACGGCAACTCAATCGGTAACGAAACCGTCTGGAATGCTGTGGTGAATGACGCCAACGGCAATCCCGTCCGTCAGGGCACTGGTGGCGGAGTCAGCCAGTTCTTCCCAAAGCCCGCCTACCAGTCGTCCGTCAACGTTCCTTCCCAACCTACAGGCACCGGAGGAGGCCGTGGCGTGCCTGACGTAGCCGGCGCCGGCGATCCTGCTACCGGCTATGAGGTCTACTGCAAAGGCAGCGCCATGACGGTCGGCGGCACCAGCGCTGTCGCGCCGCTCTGGGCCGCGCTCATTGCCCGTTTTGGACAAAAGCTCGGTCAGCCGGTGGGTTTCCTCAATCCGCTCCTTTATCAGAGCAGCGGCACCTTCAATAACGTGACCGAGGGAAACAACGATAGCCAGGGACAGGGTGGTCTGTACCAGGCTGCACAGGGCTGGGACCCATGCACCGGCCTAGGAAGCCCCAAAGGTGCTGCTCTCCTGGAGGCTCTGCTCACCGCCGTCGGCTCCGCCTAGGGCCGTGGAAGCGCCGCGAAGTTCACGCGTCCGCACGGCTGCAAAGATTGGAGATCCGTCATACAGCTGGAAGGCCGCCCCGTAGGGTTCCCTGATGAGCTTCGATTTAACGAAGCTCTCGTCCTGAAGCTCCGATATCCATGACTCGCCGGCTAGCCCACAGGCAGTTGACTTCCTTCAGAAGAGTCGCCATCCCATCCTTGTCCGCGCGACGAACATACCCACCTGTCTGCTCTCTCTTTGCTCGAAGCTCTTGGGAAGAAATCGCGTGTTAGGAAACTGTGACGACAGCGCCTGTTAGCTGTGCTGGTGCGGGTGGCAGATCGTTGGGGGTGCGCCCGACGAAAGATCGTTTCACGGTATCGCGACGGGAGAGAGGGGTGTACTAGGGTGCCGTTTCGATCAAAAAGAAAATTCCGGATAAAAACGGTTAGTCTGTACACGAAACACTTCTATGAGGTTGCGCGAAACGGGCAAATTCATTTCATGAATATGCCAGGGCTCGACCACGAATTAGATGAGCTGTCTTGAGGCAAGTGGAATGCAGGCGTGTAACTTGGTATACCCTTATTTCGAAAATCCGGAGATGCTGAAGCGTCAGGTTGAGAACTGGAATTCCTACTCAGAAGAGGTGTACGAAGCCATCAGGATAATCCTGGTTGACGACAATAGTACTAAAGAGGCGCGGCCCATCTTTGAGCAGTGTAGGGCGCCTAAAGCGCTCCTTCGATTCATGGAGCCAGCGTTGTGGACGATGCACGAGGCGAGAAACTTGGGAGCGCTTGGTGGTGCCAGTAGCTGGCCGGGCCGGTGGCTATAAATGAGCGATATAGATCATATTATTATCCCCGAAATGCTTGTGCGTTTGTTGACAAAACCTCTCGATAAGACATTTCATTACACGCTTGAGCGGGTAATAGCACCGGATAATAGACCATCTGATTATCACTGCAATTCATATTTAGTTTCTGATTTGGCTTACTGGTCGGTCAATGGGTACGATGTCGACTTTTGCGGAGCGCACGGCGGCGGCTATGGAGGTGACGGAGAATTTGCTCGTCAACTGAGCAGGGTAGCGCCGCGCGTTCACCTCCGCGATGTTTTTCTCATTAGGTACGGACCGGACGTAGTCGCTGACGCACGCACAACAAAGTGGGACCGCGGCGAATGGGCGGAGAAGTGCCGTGAGGTACTAAGTCGCAAGCGCATGGATGGTACCTTGGCATCGCTCAATCCAGTTAGGCGGAAGTGGGAACGACTAATATAGCTATAGCTTTCCTTCCAGGAATCTGCTACGCCAGTGTGGGTCTGAAACGTTTGCCCGCACGTGTTCTCTTCCTTAGCTCAATGCAGAACAGGCCGGAACACCAGAGTGATCAGATACTGGGGATAGCCGTGTAAGCTCGGCCCTCAAGCTAGGGAGCAGCCTTGACCTCAACGCCATCGTGAATGTGGCCCATCTTCTCCCGCTTGATCTTCAGATAGCGTTCGAAGGTCTCCTCAGGTTCGACCTCCGCAGAGATCCTCTCGGCGACGATAATTCCCGCCGCCTCCAAGGCCTCCACCTTTTCGGGATTGTTGGTAATCAGGCGCACTGAACCGACGCCAAGCTGCTTCAGAATCGCGGCTGGCAGCTCGAACTCACGACAGTCCGGGCGATAACCCAGGGCAACATTGGCTTCCACTGTGTCGAAGCCCCGGTCCTGTAGCTCGTAAGCCCGTAGTTTCGCCATCAGGCCGATGCCTCGCCCCTCCTGCTGCTCATAAAGCAGGATGCCTGCCCCCGCATCGGCAATCCGGGCCAATGCCAGCTCCAGCTGCTGCCGGCAATCGCAGCGCAGCGAGTGGAACACGTCGCCCGTCAGGCATTGGGAGTGAATCCGCACGATTGGCGACCCGGAGTGGATGTCGCCCATGATCAGAGCAACCGCCCCTTCGGTGCGCATCGGAGGAGCTGTCCCCCCTGGTTTGCAGGGCTCAGGAGAAACCACTTTCCCCTCAAATCCGAGAATGCGAAAGTGCCCCCAGCGGGTAGGGAAATCCGCATCGGCAACTTTCCGAACACTTTCCAATGGCATGGCAACATTATAGATGCCGTTAACTCCCGCATCGATTCCAGGCCGTTAGAGGCAGCACACTGGGCGTAAAGTAAGAGACGTGATCGAGTCAAGGCTCATCCTCATCACGCTGCTCATCAAGCTCGGCGTGGCCGCCGCCGTATCCAGCGCTCTCGCCCGCGCACGCACCTTTCAAAACCTCCTCTTTACCCCGCACCGCAGGCCCTCGCAGACTTTGGGTCTGCTGGCCTTCATTTGCATCCCCCTGGGGTTAGGAGTCTGGGTACGGCTCATCGTCCCCAACTTCTTTGCGGCTGATATTTCCTTCGAAACCACCATTATTCTGGGAGTCCTGCTGGGACCACTCTCAGCCCTCGCCGGCGCGGCCGCCCTGTCGCTGCCCGCCATGCTTCACCACGAATATCTCTCCCTGCCGTTCAATCTCGCCGTAGCCGTGATCGCAGGGCTCTACGGAAAATTCGTCGAAGAAGAAGAAGTCTGGTCGTTCTCACCCTTCGTCGATCTCAGCATCTATCGCTGGATTCGCCGCAACCTGCGCAAACCGCGTTTTGACCGGCAGGTTCTGCTTCTCATCCTGATCGTCAGTATGGAGATCGTCCGCCAGTGGATTCACCAGCTCTATCCGACTCGCCTTTTCGCCCTGACCACCGATAGCTGGCCCATCCGCCTGGCCACATGGGCCTGCGCTGCGATGGTGGTCGGCATCCCGCTCAAGATCTGGAACGCCATACGCACCGAACGAACTCTCGAGGAGCAGAAGCGCCTTCTGCTCGAAGCGCGCCTCGATGCCCTGCAGCGCCAGATCAACCCTCACTTCCTCTTCAACACGCTCAACTCCATCGCCTCGCTCGTTCGCTTCCGCCCGGAGCAGGCCCGTGAGCTGATCGTCAAGCTGGCCAACATCCTGCGCGCGCTTCTCAAGGATCACGACTCCTACATCCTGCTGCGCGACGAACTGAGCTTTACAGACGATTACCTCGGCATCGAGGTTGTCCGCTTCGGCGCCGACAAGCTGCGCGTCGTGAAGGAGATCGATCCAGCTACGCTGGACCTGCCCGTGCCCAGCATGCTGCTCCAGCCTCTGGTCGAGAACAGCATCAAGCACGGGCTTGAACCGCGCATCGGCGGAGGAACCATCACACTCCGCAGCCGCATCGAGAGCGGCAAGATGATCATTGAGATTGAAGACGACGGCGTCGGCATTGCGCCCGGCCGCTCGCACTCGAGCGGTGTCCTCCGTGGAACCGGAATCGGCATGAAAAACGTGCGTGAACGCCTCGAAGTTCTCTTTGCAGGAGCGGCCCTCTTCGACGTCTCCAGCCGGCCGGGGCGCGGCACAAAGGTCACCCTGGCGATACCGACCAGCTTCGAAAGCGGCGACGAACCTCAGTTGACCCCGGCTGCCGCCCGCTCCAATACTCGCTCGTAATAAGCCTCATACTGCGGAATAATCCGCGTAGCGCAGAATTTCTTCTGCGCCGTCTGTCGTCCGGCAGCCGCCATCGCGTCATGTTTCGCATCGTCGCTGAGTAAATCGATTGCCGCCCGCGCCATGCCATCCACATCGCCGACAGGGAAGAGGTGGCCATTCACGCCATCCTCAATCAGCTCCGGAACCCCGCCCACATTGGTTCCAATCGTCGGCACGCGGCAAGCCATCGCCTCCAGTGCCGCCAGTCCAAACGACTCAAGCTCGCTCGGCATCAGCATCAGGTCCGCCAGCGGCAGCACATCGCTGACACTGGGCAATTTACCCAGAAAGTGAATGCGGTCCTGGATGCCTTTGCGCCTTGCCAGCCATTCGGCCTGCGACCGGTCGGGTCCGTCGCCGATCAGAAGTAGGCGCGCCGGAACCTCCTCTGTCACCCGGGCAAAGACCTCCACGGCGTCGACCGCACGCTTCACTGGTCGAAAGTTCGACAGGTGTACGAGGATTTTCTCGCCTGCTTCGGCAAACTGCGCCCGCCCGGCCTCGCGAATCGCGTCGTTCAGCGGCGTATAAACGTCGCAGTTCACAAAGTTCGGAACCACCTCGATCTCCCGCTTCACCTTGAACTCCTGCACCGTCTTGTCGCGCAGGTAATTGGAGATGGCCGTCACTCCATCGCTCTGATCGATGCCGAAACGCGTGATCGGCAGATAGGAGTGGTCCAGTCCCACCAACGTAATGTCCGTCCCATGCAGCGTCGTCACAAAGGGCAGCCTGCTGTTGCGCTCCGCCAACATCTGTCGCGCCAGATAAGCCGAAATCGAGTGGGGAATGGCATAGTGAACGTGCAGCAGATCGAGCTGGTAATAGGCCGCGACCTCCGACATGCGTGTCGCCAGCGCCAGATCGTACGGCGGATACTCGAAAAGCGGATAATTCGACACCGGCACCTCATGGTAGAAGATCCCATGTTCGCGCCCGGTAAGCCGGAACGGCTGCGAGTAGGTAATGAAATGAACCTCGTGCCCGATCGCAGCCAGCTCGATTCCCAGCTCGGTAGCCACCACGCCGCTGCCGCCGTAGGTGGGATAACAGGTAATGCCGATCCTCATCTGCTCATTCACCCCGCTTCTTGGACTCACACCACGGGCCGCCGGATTCAGGGAGGTGCGACAAGGTCTTCATCTCGCCATGCCAAGCTCACCGAAATGCATGAGCTGAATCTCCGGATGGGTCCTCACATAGGCCGGAATCGTCTCCAGCAGCGCCGTGTGTTCAATGGCTCGCGACTCCCGCAGCCGGGTTCTCACGGTATCCAGAGCCGCGTCTTGATAGCCCGGGTGGCAGAGCAGCTCCCATGTGCCCTCGGGCATTGCCGCCAGCAGACGGCGCAGCGTCTCTGCATCCAGCGTGCCCGTCGCCAGCACGCCGACAGCGCCGTCGGTGGTTGTCAGTCCTGCGCCTCGCACCCGACGCAGAAATCCGGTCCTTGATAAGCGCAGCACTTTCACTTGCCATCGGCGGGCCAAAGGAGCGTTTGCAGACGCGCCAATCGCCCAGTCCGGTTCGAAAGGATTACGGATCGCCATGACTCCGCAAGCCTGAGCAGCCCGCAACAGCGGACGCAGCACGCGCCCAAACATGTGAGTATGTTTATGCGTATCGATATGGGTCACCTTGACGCCCGCTGCCTGCACGCGCCGAATCTGCGCGATCGTCTCCGCCTCAATCTCGTCTTCACGAATGCGGCCCCGCATCAGGTCCCGTACAAACGCTCCCAAAGTGGGGCTGAAGTCACCCGAAGGCAGCGACAAAGTGGGGATTTCAGTTCGCGCCAGCGCCGGCTTTCCATCCACCAGAACGACATGGCACCCCACTCCCAGGCCCGGGTGCCGGGTCGCCGCGGCCGTTGCTGTATTGAATTCTTCCGATGTCGCCATTAACGTTGCCGAGCTCAGAGCCCCAGCTTCATGCAGCTCAATAATTGATTGGTTCACGCCGGGAGTTAGTCCGAAATCGTCAGCGTTGAGGATAAGGCGAGTCACGCGAAACCAGTCTACAACCCGCGATAACACAGAGGTGGGATAGTCGCAATCGTCTCATTTTCCTACACTGCGATTTGCAGATTCTTAGCGGCCAGCCGATTTGGATTCTGGATATTCTGGTCTTGAATGGGTGGTAGAATTGAAGCGGAAAAGTTGCCAACCTGTCACTTTTAGAAGCACAGGCGCATCTGCTCTTCCGGTTCAGCCCGGGCGGTTAGCTCAGTTGGTTAGAGCGCCTGCTTTACAAGCAGGAAGTCGGGGGTTCGAGTCCCTCACTGCCCACCAAGGAATTCCATCATGGCGTTCCGGCACAATTTATCAGGCTCTCTTTTTCCCGAGCCGCAATCTTCAAAAGCACAGCCGTTTCTTATTTCTTACTTCAAGAATTCTTACTCTGTACCCTGACCAGCTCTCAAATTGGGAAGGATTTCTGCCGATATAGCAATTTCAGGATTACCGCAATGCGGAGTGGAGCCTCTTGAGTGGCTTTCCACGAACAGTCCGCTGATGAGTCTCCGCTACGGTACGAAATCCCTGAATTGCTTTAATAGTACGTTGGTTGTGCATGCAAAAGACTTTGCTTGACATTCTGATCCTCGGACTGCTGGTGCTTCTCTTCGGGTCGATCTATCGCACCCGCCCGACGCCGCGTCTCCGCTACTGGATCATCGGATGGCTCTTCGTACTCGCGCACTTCGGCATCCTCCTGAAAAATCCTGTTACCCAAACCGGAGCGGCGCTGGTAGTCTCGCTCGGGTTGAGCACATTGTTGTTGAGCGCCGTCTCCTTCATGCTGGCTGCAAACAGGAGGTGGCTGGGCCTCAAGGTCGGAGTTCTCTACTGCTCGCTGCTGTCCACTCCTGCAATCCTCTATATTTGCGCGACACAATTTCAGGCTGCGAATCCTGTCTTACTGATCGGGCTTGCCCTGGCCGCGGAAGGCGGCGTCATCATGGTGGTCCGGCGGCTGTGGTTGCGCCACCGGCGCGTGCAGATTGCCACTGTCGCCTTTGCGGCAGCCGCTGTCGTCTTGATCGCCTGCCTCGTGATTTATCGCCAAGCGTGGATCGGCGCTTACGTCTTTCTCACGCAGTTTTATCTCATGAATGCAGTGCTTTACCGGCAGGACTTCCAGCGCTGGTCTATGGGTGTAATCACGGCTGTTGGAGGCCTGTTTGCATGGGCCGCGGTTTTTCCCTGCGCCATCGCGCTCGCCGTGTTCTTGCCTCAGCACCCCGTTCCCGGCGAGTTGTGGAATATCCCCAAGTTCTTCGTTGAATTCGGCATGATCCTCACTCTTCTGGAGAGCGAGATTATCGCGACGGGCAGACAACGTGAGGAGTACCGTGTGCTCTTCGACGGTAATCCGCACCCGATGTGGATTACCGATCTCGAAACCCTGGCTTTTCTCAAGGTCAATCAGTCGGCCGTGTTGCACTACGGCTACACCCAGGCTGAATTCCTTGCCATGACGCTCTACGACATCACCCTGACGGAAGACCCGCCGGATCTGGAGCGGCGGTTGAAGGATGTCACCGAGGCGACCTTCATCTCCGGCCCGTGGACCCATGTGAAGAAGGACGGTACCCGGATTCAGGCCGAGACAGCTTCCCACAGCATCCTTTTCGAAGGGTGCAGGGCTCGTTTCACCCTGGCACAGGACATCACCGAGCGCCAGCAGTTACACGACCGGCTCCTCCATCAGGCCAATCACGACGCCCTTACCGGGCTCCCCAACCGCCTGCTTCTCAAAGATCGTATGGAGCAGACGCTGGCTTCTGCGGCGCGGCATGGCAATCTGGCTGCAGTCATATGCGTCGACCTCGATCGCTTCAAGCAAGTCAACGACACCTACGGCCATGTGGTTGGCGATCTCTGCCTTAGAAAACTGGCCGACCGCCTCTGCGCCCGCTTGCGTGCCTCCGACACCGTCGCGCGCTCCGGCGGCGAGGAGTTCACGGTGCTCCTGGGCGGACTCACGACGCCGGCCGACGCCGAGCTGGTGGTCGCCGAGTTGCTCACCGGCATCCGCCAGCCCTTTGCGGTGGACGGCTACAATCTCGAGATTTCCGCCAGCATCGGGATCGCAATTTACCCCGACGACGGGACCGATTCGCAGGCCCTTTGGCGGTCGGCGGACACCGCGATGTACAAAGCAAAGAATTCGGGGGGCAATCAATATCTCTTTGTCTCGAATGAGATTTCTGCCTCCGCATCCGAAGCCAGCGAAATCGAGCTCTGGATGCGCCGCGCTCTCAAGGACGGCGGTTTCGAGGTCTACTATCAGCCCCAATATACGCTGGACGGAGATCTCTACGGTCTCGAGGCGCTTCTTCGACTGCAGCACCCCGTCGAGGGTATGATTCCGCCCCTGCGCTTCATTCCCATCGCCGAGGAGAGCGGATTGATTGTTCCCATCGGCAACTGGGTGCTCGAAGAGGTCTGCCGGCAGAGCGCGGAATGGCAGAGACAGGGCCTGCCGACGATTCGCATCGCGCTCAACGTTTCGCCGCTGCAGTTC
>JABCZC010000104.1 GCA_013289875.1 Acidobacteriota bacterium
GGGTCGCGGCTGGTGGACCCGGAGAGCAGTGCGGAGGCACGGGCGATACGGGGACGGCAGGAACGTTTGTCGTTGCCCGGTTGGGAAACAGCAGGTCCTTCGACTCCGCACGCGTTGCGTGCTTCGCTCAGGATGACATCGTTGTTGGGGAGTGCCTGCGAAACAGCAGGTCCTTCGACTCCGCTCCCTGCGGTCGCTTCGCTCAGGATGGCATCGTTGGTGGGGGACGCCTGCGAAACAGCAGGTCCTTCGACTCCGCTCCCTGCGGTCGCTTCGCTCAGGATGAGATCGTTGGTGGGGGACTGTTGCTCTTCGCAGAGGCCGCACTGGCAGTCGGGGTGGTGTTCCTCAGGGGACTGGTTGCGGTATTTCTCGGCGCACAGCAGGCAGGGGCAGAGGCGGTGGTGGATAGGCTCGGCTTCGTTGTCTTCCAGGATCTCCATGGGAGGTGCGATCTCGTCGCCGTCCGGTGTGAGGATGACGCGATGGACGGTCCGGAGTGCGTGCCGGCCTGCAGGCTGGTCGGTGTATTCGCTCTGAGATCCGGATTGGGATCGGTCCTGGGACTCGATGGGGCGGCTGGCGGACAGGGCTTCGATGAGGGGCCGCTTGCCCAGATTGGTCTGGCAGACCTGCATGGCATAGAGGAGAGCGGTGGCGGTGGACCGGTCGGCGCGGCCGCGGGCGAGCGCGTCGGCGATGCGGTAGAGGTTGGTCTGGATGGAGACGCGGTCCTCGGGGTATTCAAGCTCGATGGGCGGGTAGACCTGCGGCGCGGGAGTCTCGGATACGGGGATGGCTCCGTAGTCGAGGGTCTGAGTCTGTGGCTTGATCTGGCTGCGGAGTCCTGAGCGGCGCTGCCAGTCGTGGACACCATTGTGGTGGCGGCAGAAAAACTTATTACGGAGCGCGGGTGCGGCACACTGTGTGCCTTCGCCGAGGATGTGCCGGCAGGATTGGACCATGGATATACCCCCCCGGGGGTTGTGCTACTTACCTGATAAATAAAGAGTTAGGCAGGACGTCGGCGGCAGATACCAAAGAATCAATGGGTTACGGACACGTACAACAAAATAAAGCAGTTAGCGGGTAAGCGGATAGCTGAAGTCCGGGGTGGCGGGTGAAGCGGATAGCGAAAGGTACCTTCCGCCACTCAAAGCCAACATCGGGCTTTGAATGGGGCACCGTCCGGGCGTGATGCGAAACGCAAAAGCAAAAGGCGCAGCTGGTTCGCCGCGCCCTCACAAGTAATTTCGTTCTAGCTTTATTTTACTAAAACGAGGGGAAATTATTGGCCAATCGCAGTGGGATGGATGTGGTCTGGTTTCAGCGGCTTATAGACAGAAGTTACTTTCGGAAGGGTTGACAGAAATTGCCACCCGCTCAAGTGTCGCTCTAACCTTTGACGCAGGAGACAAGGTACATTCTGGGGGCAAGGATGGTTACGTCGGGAGTGTCCACCGCCTGCTGCATCTCGAGAAGGGTGGTGGCCAGTTGTTCTTCAGTAATGAGGCTTGCTCCCACAAATGCCGAGCCCGCTTCTTCTACGCTCCACTTCAGGAATTGACGGTGTTCATCGGTAATGCAGGCGGGCTGATGGTACACGACGCGAGCGCCTGAGATCCCAGCGGCTTCTACTAACCGGTGAAGATCCTTGGCCATCGAGTAGTCCAGGCCGCGGGTCGGCCCGAGCCGTCCAAAGAGGTCGGCAAAGGCGTCCAGGGCAGTGGGTGGTTGACTCATCGCGGTGGTTAGATCTCCGTCTTCGAGAACCAGGATGCCGCCGGGCTTAAGAATCGCCAGCATCTCCTCAATACAAGCTGCGGGATTCGGCAGATGGAGCAGCAGGAACCTGCAGTATGCGAGATCGAAGGAAGCGCGCGGCAAACCGGTGTCGCAGGCATTGGCCTGGAGGAAGGATACGTTGCCGATGTCGGCGCGAGCGGAGATTTCCCTTGCTTCCTCAACCTGTTCCGCGCTGAAGTCTACTCCGGTTACCGAACCCGAAGGCCCGACTATCTCCGCGAGCATGCGGGTGGTCATGCCGACACCGCAGCCAAAATCAGCGACCTTCATTCCTGCCTTGAGGCCCGCGTCGGCCAATACACCGCGCGCGAATGGCGAATAGACTCCGTGCAGCGCGTGGAGACGGCGAACCGCAGCGGAACCTGTCGCTAACGCGTACGGAGCGTGAGTCGGACTTGACTCAGGGCCGCAATTGGGAGCGGGTTCAGCCATCGCGCGAGTGTACCGGAGCCCGTCTCTGGGGAACAATGGAAATCAATCACTTGTCCACATATCAGGTTTCGTGAGATTGGACCTTCGACCGCGAGCGATCCGGCATTCAGGGATGATGGCTCACGGAGAGAACATTTCCGTCGGGATCCTTGAACCAGGCCACCTTGTCTCCAGAGGGGGCGGTCCAGATTCCAAGTTCCTGGTTATCCACGAAGGCGTATTTCTCGGTGGATACGCCTCGATCTCTGAGCCACGCGACCACGGCCTCGATATCGTCGACCTCCCAACCCAGTACGGTTCCGTGAAAGGGCGCGAAGCCGGGTACCTCTCCGATGCGAATCTTGTGCTCGCCTGCACGCACCACCAGAGCGAACTGATCGAGGCTGATGAATTCAAAGCCGAGTTTGCCTTCGTAAAAGTCACGGGCCTTGCCGTAGTCCGTCGTTGCAACGAATCCAACCATCTTTCCGGATGTCAACATGATGCCTCCACGCATTCCAGAGATAGCACTTGTGCCGGGGTGCATACTTTCGCTACCGTGACAAACAATGTCGCGAACATGCCAAAGCCTGCTCTTCGATCGAAACGGACGACCTCTGGCTGACATTGCCGGCGGTTCCTGGGATTTCAAGCATGGAGATGTGATTCCGCGGCATGCGCATCACGAGGATCAACTGCTGTTTGCCGCGGAAGGCGTGATGACCGTCGACACGAGCCAAGGCATCTGGGTTGTTCCGCCACTACGCGCGGTGTGGATTCCGGCGGAGACCGTGCACGGAGTCACGATGTCGGGACGAGTTTCAATGAGGACGCTTTATTTTCAGCCGACATTGTGCAAGTCCCTTCCGCGAAGGTGTCTCGTCATCAACATCTCCTGCCTGCTGAAGGAGTTGATTCTTCATGCGTGCACTTTTCCCAGACTGCAGAGAAAAGCTGCTTCGGAACGGCATGTGGTCGACTTGATTGTGGATCAATTGAAGGTGGTCGAGTCGATTCCTGTTCAATTGCCGCAACCGAATGATGCACGCGCGAGGAAACTGGTGGAGAAGCTGTTTGCCGACCCCAGCGATCCACGTCCTCTGGATGATTTGTGCAGCGAATCGGGCGCAAGTAAACGGACGATGCAGCGTCTGTTCGTCGAAGAGACGGGAATGTCATTCAGTAAATGGCGGCAGCGGCAACGACTAATCAGTGCCATGCAGCGGCTTGCGGCCGGAGAAGCGGTGACGAATGCAGCTCTGGAGTCGGGATACAACTCGACGAGCGCGTTTATTGCCATGTTCCGGAAGCAACTTGGCATGACACCGACGCGTTATCTTTCGGGCGGATTGCGGCAGAAGGATTAGCGCAGGCAGTTTCTTGATGAGGGAAGTTCGCTTCGCGAAGCGATGAATGGAGCTGCATGGCAGCCTTAGAGACAAATTCGGGCCGGACGCGATGGCTCACGCTGGCTGCGGTCACTCTTGCCGTCGGCATTGTCGCCGGGCTGGGCGGCATGGCGGTGGGGTTGTTGCTGCATCTCGTCCAACACATCGCCTACGGCTACAGCCTGCATGCGATCGTCGGGCCGGAGAATTTCCTGCAGGGGACGAGCGCGGCATCGCCCTTGCGACGCCTGGTGGTTCTGTGTGTTTGCGGCGCAGTGGCCGGCTCTGGTTGGTGGGCGATCTATCGATTTGGGCGTCCCCTGGTCACAGTGAGCAAAGCGGTGGCGGAGAACGGGGAAAAAATCCCACTGTTCACGACTATCGCTCATGATTTTCTGCAGGTGGTAACGGTGGGGATGGGTTCGCCGCTGGGGCGGGAGAGCGCGCCGCGGGAAGTGAGCGCCGCGCTGGCCACGCAGATCGTCGATCGTGCGGGTCTGACGCCGGAGCAGAGCCGGATCATGATTGCGTGCGCCGCAGGGGCCGGACTGGCCGCGGTCTATAACGTCCCGCTGGGCGGAACGCTTTTCACCCTGGAGGTCCTGCTAGGAACTTTCAGTTTCTCGGCATTGATACCGGCGCTGGCCACCTCGGTGATCGCGACTGTGGTTGCCTGGATCGGGCTGGGAAGCGAAGCGCAGTACGCGCTTCCGCCTCTTAGTATTTCCGCGCCTCTGGTTGTCTGGTCGGTGGTCATGGGACCGGTGTTTGGCTTTGCAGCGTACGGGTTTGTGCGCGCGGCTGGGGCCGCCCATGCACGGGCTCCCAAAGACTGGCGGCTGCCGGTGTGGTGTGCTCTGGTGTTTCCGGCGATCGGTGTGCTGGCGATGCGCTTTCCGGAGGTGCTCGGCAACGGACGAGGAGTCGCGCTGGTGGGCTTTGACAACGACGTAACCATAGGACTGGCGGCGGCTCTGCTGGGGCTACGGATGGTGGCGTCGCTGGGCGCGCTGCGGGCAGGCGCGACTGGAGGATTGATGACTCCGGGCCTGACGTTCGGCGCGCTGCTGGGGATCGTTCTCGGCGGGGCGTGGAATCATGCCTTCACCGCCGTGCCGCTGGGGGCTTTCGCGGTGGTGGGATCGGCCGCGTTTCTGGCGTCGTCGATGAAGATGCCGTTAACGGCCATCGTGCTAATGCTCGAGTTCACGCGTGTCGGTCAGGATTTCCTGATTCCGATGTTGTTCGCCGTTAGCGGTTCGATCTCGGTCTACTCATTGTGTACGCAGCACATACTCCTTCCGTTCTGGGAGCTGCACCATGACGATCTGCCCAAGGTGAGAGAAGCTCGTGCTGCGGCAGGCGTGTAGAACCACACAGGATTTGTGCAGCGTCCTCTATTTCTTCGTGCCTTTGGTGTCGCGTCCGCCCTGGTGCAGGATGAGATAGGTCACCTGGCCCGCATCGTTCTTGAAGAACTCTACCTGCGCGTCCACTACTTTCAGAAAGAATTCTGTTGGCGACTCGGCAAATAGGGGAAATTTGGGCTGGTTTGTAGCCTGGGTCATCAAATGGCCGTCCTCAAGGGTAACGACGATGCTGAAGTCGGGGGTCAGCTCATAGGTGCCGACGTAGGTAGCGAGGGTGCTCGGCGAGACAGTGATTTCCTTCCGCTCTAACGCAAGCACTACCTTTTCGCCGTGCGCTACGGCGGCCAGTTTGGAGGCGATGTCTCCGGGGGCGCCTCCGTTGAGATTGGCCAGCACCACGACGGTCAGCTTGTCGTCGGGGTAGTAAGAGAGCTGAGTGTTGAAGCCCTCGATACCGCCGCCGTGTTCGATCACGGGATGGCCGTTCACAGTACGCACCATCAGGCCGCAGGCGTAGTTCTCTTTGAAGGGCGTGGTCATTTTCTTGAGCGACGCGGCGGACAGGACCTTGCCTCCGAACAAGCCCTGCTCCCAGAGCAGAAGATCGTGAGTGGTCGAGTAAAGAGAACCGGCCGAGAAGGGAATGCTCATGTCGATGTAGCCGGCGTTGTGCGGGCCGTTTGGACCCGGCGAGTAGCCATAGGCGCGGTGGGGAATGATCGCCGTGTTCGAGTCGTATCCGGAATCGCTCATGGCCAGTGGCTTGAAGATGTTTTCCTGGACAAAATCCTGGTAGCTCTTTCCGCTGATCTTCTCGATCAGATAGCCGAGCAGGACGTATCCGGAATTACTATATTTCCACTTTTCTCCAGGCTGAAAATCGAGCGGCTTGTCGCGGAAACGCGCCACGAGCTTTTCGGGCGTGGTGGGCGTGGCCTCGGTGGAACGGTAATCGGGGAAATCGGTGAAGCTGGGGATACCCGAAGTATGCGTGAGCACGTTGTAAATGGTGATCTTGTCCCACGCCGCGGGCGCGTCGGGCATGTACTTTTTCACAAGGTCGTCAGTGTTGAGCTTGCCGCGCTCCTCAAGCAGCAGGATGGAGGCCGCGGTGAACTGCTTGGTGATCGATCCGAGACGGAACTTGGCCTCGGGGGCATCCGGTATCTGCCATTCGAGGTTGGCGTAACCGTAGCCCTTGTCGAGAAGGATTTTGTCGCCCTGAGCCACGAGAACCGTACCCATAAACTGCTTCCCGGTTACGTAAGACTGAACAATCTCCTCCATACGCGCGGTATCCGGGCGGGCGGCGTCCTGTGCTTTGCAGGCAGACCCATGCAGGCAAACGGCGAAGAGAAATACCGCAGGCGCGATGCGGCGAAGCGATCGTGTGTTCAAGTTCACGTCCCTCCAATGGCCAGGAAAATGGCATGGGAAGGATACCGCACCCTGCGACGTATTCCGCGAGGTTCTTCCGCGACCCTTATTGGCCGGAATCGATTTTCGGACGAGCCGGGGCTCGCCTGGTTTCGGCTACCGGGTGCGCTGGCCTTGACCGCTCATTGATTGCGAAGCGCCTGCATGGGGTCGATGGACGCCGCGCGGTGCGCAGGTACGAATCCCGCCACGGCGGCAGCTCCCGAGAGAACAAGAACAGCTACGAGCAGACTCAACGGATCGTACGATTTCACCAGGTAGAGCTGGTTTGCGATCATACGCGCGCCAATCAGAGCAATGGGAATCCCCAGAGCCAGCCCGAGAGCGACTTGAACAAATGCGCCGCGCATCACCAGGCGCACGACTCGATTCCGGTCCGCGCCGAAGGCCATGCGCAGCCCGATTTCACGGGTGCGCTCATTTGTCTGATATGCGGTGATGCCATAGAGTCCAACCGACGTGAGCAGCAGCGCAAGCAGCCCGAATAGCGTTGTCAGGCGGGCGATCAGGCGTTCCTGGCTGAAGTTGCCCGCGAGCTGGAAATCGAGAGAGCGCAGGTTGATGATGGCAAAATTCGGATCGACATTGGCCAGAGCGCGACGCACAGCCCCTTCCAGATTCTGCTGCGTTCCATGGAACTCCATCACAATCGATGTGATGTAATGCGTCTGCGTTTCCAGATTCACAAAGATCGGATCCTTCAAATTGTGTTGCCACTGCGACAGCGGCTCAAAGATCATCGCCTTCGCTTCTGCTCGCGGCTCGGTGTACTTTGCATTCGCCGCGACGCCCACAATCTCATAAGCCCCGATATCTTCCCGCTCGTAGATACCAAAATGACGGCCGATCGGATCCTCATTGGGAAAAAACTTCTTCGCGAAGGCCTGGTTCACTACGGCAACGAACTGTGAGTCGGCGGTGTCACCCTGATTAAAGCCGCGCCCCCGGATCACGGGCTGGCCAACGGCTGCAAAAAAGTTCGGGCTGACCCGATCGAGTAGCCCATCATCGTCATCGTTCGGACCGGGTTCAGGCCTTCCCGGGATGGACACACCATCGGTCCACGAATTTCCATCCAGAGGGCTGTACATTGCAAGCCCGACATTCTGCATTCCCGGAATGGCCGCAAACTGCACTTCCAGCGCCTGATGCAATGCCGCCAATCGCTCCGGCCTGTACCCGGCACCCAATGGATCCAGATGCAGCACGTACCGGTTAGCCGTCTGCAGGCCGAAATCCTGATGCTCCATGTTGTTGAGGCTCTTCGTCAGCAACCCCGCGCCCACCAGCAGCACCAGCGAGAAGGCCGCCTGGAAGGCAATCATGGATTTCTGCGGCAGCGAAGCGCGCTCTCCGGTCGACCGGTTGACGCCGCGCAAGGCTTCCGCCGGATCAGCATGAGACGTAACCCACGCCGGCATGATTCCGAACACAATGCCCGTAACCAGCGACAGCAGGAAAGCGAATCCCAGCACAACCGGTGAAGGTGTCGCGTCGATGGCGCTGTGCATGGAGTCGGGAAATGCCAGGGCCAGGATCATCCGAGTTCCCGCATACGCCACGGCGAGCCCGGCCAAACCGCCCAGGCACCCGAGGAGCACGCTCTCAGTAAGCATTTGCCGAACCAGCCCCGACCGTGCGGAGCCCAGCGCCAGCCGCACCGAAATCTCAATCTTTCGTTTCACGCCGCGCGCCAGCATCAGATTCGCCACGTTCGCGCACGCTACCAGCAACACAACCGCCGAGATCGAAAGCAGCAGATAGAGTTGTTTATCTGTCCGTTGTTGAAGGCCCTGAATTCCCGCTCCGGCCGGTGTCAAAACCACGTGCACCTTCGGGATGAGCGCCGGAAAACCGTGGCTCAGATATTCGTCCTGCGTCAGGAGCCATTGGCGCAGGTTTGCAGAGATTTTCTGTTGCAAGGGCCCCATCGCTGTACCCGGCCGTATTCGCCCGATAAGGTATAACCAGCACGCGACGGGCTGATGCAAAATCGAATTTGCCTGGCTGAGCAGAGGCTCGGCTGAAAGCGGTATCCAGAATGCCGGCGGATTTGCGCTGATCCGATCGCCATAGAATACGGGCGGCGCAACTCCCACTACGGTGACCGGCTGGCTCTGCAAATAGAGCGTGGCGCCAATCACAGATGGGTCGCCTGCATAGTCTGCCTGCCATGTTTGATAACTCATCACGACTACCGGTGACGCGCCCGCCCTATCGTCTGCGTCTGTGAAGACGCGGCCTGCAAATGCTCCCACGCCGAACGTACTGAAGTAGTTTCCGGAAACATATTCGCCGGGTTTTGTCTGCGCCGTGCTTTGGCCACGCCGCACGCTGAACAATGCCTGGTCCGCCTGCATCGCCGCTAACTGCTCGAACTCCGGCGTCGATTCACGAAGATGACGGTAATTCTCATAGGAGAAAATATCGAAGTCTCCGTTCTCGTGCTCCAGTCCGTTGTTGAAGCAGCAGTCGTCGTACCTGTCGCCGATACGATATAGCGACTTCGCATCGCTCACCGGGAGCGACTTCATAAGAATGGCGTGCACCAGGGTGAAGATCGCTGTGTTCGCGCCAATGCCAAACGCCATGGTCAGAATTACCGTGATCGCAAACCCTGGAGATTTCCTGAGTTGGCGAATGGCGTATCGTGTGTCTCGTGAAAGTTGTTCAAGCCAGAGAATCGAGCGTTCATCCCGGTGCATCTGCTTTGCCTGTTCGACGCCTCCGTAAGCTCGCCTGGCAGCGAGGCGGGCTTCGTCCGCGGTCATACCGCTGCGTAGAAAATCCTCTTCTATCAGTACGAGGTGCGCGCTGATCTCGCGTTCCAGCTCTGCCTCCACTTGATCGTTGCGGAAAAAGCTACGCCACTTCGACAAAAGACGTCTGAGATACCGCATCACTGGAAATCCTCAAGCAGCAACCGCTCCACCAGCCCCGCCATCCTGCGCCAGCGCATCGTTTCTTGACTGAGGGCTTTTTCTCCCGCTTTGGTGATGGCATAGTATTTGGCTTCCCGATTACTCTCCGTCCTGCCCCAGGTGCCTTTGATCCATCCATACTGCTCGAGCCGAACCAAAGCGGGATAGAGGGTTCCCTGGTTGAGATTCAGCAGCCGCTCGGAGACCTGCTGGAGCCGGGTGGCAATCTGATAAGCATGCTGCGCTCCCATGCTTGCCAACGTGCGGAGAACGATCAGGTCCAACGTCCCCTGAAGGAGCTGGATCGGCTCTTTTTCTTCACTAGACATTCAAGTAATCTCTCCAGGAAATCAGGATGAACCCGTTCCACTGGGATGTCAAGTAAAGTGCGGCCACAGTCAAACCTTTTTTGGAAAGCCAGATCAAGATGACGTATCAGATGCCGGCGTACCACGCATAACCAGCTTCCGGCGAGGCGGAACCCAGGCCCTTGCCGAAGGTCTTGAGATTGTCTGTTGCGGTCAGGCGGGTGATGTACTTTACGCTCTTGTAGCCGAGCTGGCGAGGTACGCGCAGGCGGAGCGGGCCGCCGAAACCTACGGGAAGGTCTCCGTCGTTCATCCCCAGGGTCAGGAAGGTCTGAGGATGCAGAGCATCGGCCATGTCGATGCTTTCCCACCAGTCGCGGTCGATGGAGAAGTAGACGATATACCGCGCCTGCGGCAGGACTCCAACGCTGTGCAGAACCTCAAAGAGAGGGGTTCCGATCCACTCGGCGACATACGACCAGCCCTCTTCGCATACGACCTCAGTGATCTGGCTGCGGATGGGGAAGCTGTGGAGGTCGGAGAGGGAAAACGATGCGGGGTGGGTGACCATTCCGTCCACGGCAAGCCGCCAAGCCTTGAACGTGCCGGGCTGATGGAGCTTGAAGTCATCCTTGAAAGGCGAGACTTCGTTGGCGAATGGCGTCTTCGAAATCATGGTGCGCGGGAACTCGCGGGCCAGCGAGTGAGTGGTGAGAAGGCGCTGGGCGGCATAGGTGAGGGTTTCGCCGGGGCCGTAGAATCCTTTGCAATCGGGCGGGACGAGTCCATAGCGCCTGGCCATGAGGGCGGCAGCGGCCAAACTGGACGCACCAGCCGTGGCGGCGAGTCCGGCGGTGATGAGCTTGCGGCGCGAGATGTTCATGCGCGCTCCTCACTTATCACTGTACTCTCCTTGCTTATGACGGGACGCTCCTGACTTTTGTCTGTACGCTTCGGCGATTCAACAAGCCGGCCGGTGATCATTGTCCGGGTGCGGCTCCAGAATCCGGCGAGGGCAATCATCGCAACGTGAATGATGAGGAAGAGCAGGAGCAATCCGGAGACGAAGAAATGCAGCGTGCGAGCGGACTGGCGGCCTCCAAGCAGGTTAACGCCCACGGGAAATGCGGCGTTGAAGCCGGGAGAGAGAGCGAGGCCTGTCCAGATGACCAGGGGAAAGAGGATGAAGATGACGGACAGATAGGCGATGCACTGAACGACGTTGTAGGAGCGGGCTTCGGCTGGGTCGAGCGGCGCGCGGCGAAGAGTCTTCGCGATCACTGCCCGGAAGGCGCGCCATGTCCTGTCCGCAGGCGCGGGGATGAGGTCGTCGCGGAAGTGGCGGTTCAACAGGCTTGCGATCCCATAGACGAGACCGGTGAGCACCGCCAGCCATGCAGCCTGAAAGTGGAGATAGCGGCTCCAGCCATTCTGGTCGGGCATGACGTATTTGTAGCCGGTGGGAACGGTGTCTCGCGACGCGGGGATGGGTATGGTGAACAACGGACGCATGTTCACGTTGCCGGTTTCGCCCCAATAGAAGCGCGGATGAGAGACGACGATCTCCGCTCCGCTGATGAGCAGAGCGAAGAAGGCGATGACCGTGATCCAGTGGGTTACGCGGACGATCGCAGCATGCCGGGGGGTATCGGGATTGCGGAGCGAAGTCGCGGTCGACACGTGGCGAGGATAGCACGGACGAGGGCGAATTGCGTGGCATAACAATTCGCTGCCTGGCATCTCCTAAATTCTTAGTTGACAGACGGGCGCGATCCGGCATAATCTCCTAATGACTTAGGAGACGATCTGGCGATGAAGGCGAAAAAAGCCGGCTTAACAAAGCTCGAACTAAAGATCATGCAGGTGATCTGGAGGTATGGCAGCAGCACGGTCGGTGGCGTGCAGGCGAAGCTGGAGCCTTCGCTGGCCTACACCACCGTGCAGACGATGCTGAACATTCTGGAGCGCAAAGGGAAGCTAAGGCGTGAGTTGCAGGGTCGCGCCTATGTCTACGCCGCAAAGATGACGGAGGCCAAGGCGCTGGGTCAGGGCGTGCGGGATCTCATCGATCGCATGTTTGGCGGATCGAGCGAAGAACTGGTGATGAGCCTCCTGAAGAATGGACAGATCGATGCGAAGAAGCTGGCGAAGCTGACGGAACGATTTAATGAGAAGGCGGGCGAGGTATGAAGAGCTGGGTTTTGTCGTATCTTCTGAATTCGTTGTGGCAAATTCCGCTGCTGTTTGCGGCCGGGTGGGTTGCTGCGCGGGCGCTGAGGAGGGTTGGCAGCGCGGCAGAGCACAGGGTGTGGGTGAGTGTCCTGCTGCTGCAGACTCTTCTTCCAGCATGTTCTACGCTGCCGCCGGGATGGTTGAGTGCACTCTTCGCCTGGGGCCGGACCGCACACCCCTCCGGCGAAGCGCAGGTGTCAGTGGTGATGGGCGCGGGCCTTGGACCGGGCACGTTTCACCTGCCGGCCGGGTTGCTTGCGACGATCGCGATTGCATACGGCGCAGTGAGCGCGTATTTCGCCATGAGATTTTTATGGCAGTGGAGAAAACTCTGCGCCATACGGCGGGAAGCCGGGGAGCTGGTGCTGACAGGCGAAGCTGCCCGGGACTGGGCGGAATGCGCGCAGAGGTTCGGGACCGGCGAAGTATCGATTGCAGCTTCGTCGCAGATCTTCGGGCCACTCACGATGGGGCTCCGGCAAAAGCTGGTGCTGTTGCCTGCGAATATGGTCGCAGGATTGCCGGGAACGGATCTGCGCACGGTGATCGCGCATGAGTTCGCTCACATACACCGCAACGACTTTCCCAAGAACCTGATTTATGAGCTGCTCTCGCTGCCTGTGAGCTACCATCCGCTGTTCTGGTTCACACGGGAACGGATTATGGAGAGCCGCGAGATGGTCTGCGACGAGATGGCGGCCGAAACTGCCGGACGAAACGAATATGCACGATCGCTGCTGCGATTGGCGTCCCTGCTGGTGGAGGGAATGTCGATCAGGACTCCTCACGCCATCGGAATCTTCGATGCCAACGTATTTGAAAGGAGACTTATGAGGCTGACAGGGAAAGCCAACGATATTCGAGGAGTGCGGCGACTGGCCATTGTGGTTGCCTGCGCTGCGCTGGGCGTCGGGACCTGCGGGTCAGTGTTGGCGCTGAGCATGCATGTGGATGCGGCTTCGGCAGCTAGTGACGAGAACAAGCCGAAGACAACCGAGCCTCTCAAGGTTTCAGCTGGAGAGATGGCTGGAAACGTAGTGCGAAAAGTCCCTCCGGTTTATCCGGTAGCAGCCAAGAAAGCGAGGATTCAAGGGACGGTTGAGCTCGAGGCAATCATCGGGAAAGATGGAAGCTTAGAACACCTGGAGGCCGTTTCAGGGCCGAAAGAGCTGCAGGAATCGTCTCTTGACGCAGTCCGGCAGTGGACCTACAAACCCTTTCTCGTGAACGGGGATCCTGTCGAGGTGAAGACAACGATCAGCGTTATCTACACGCTCGCGAAGTAAATTGTGCAATGGCTAAGAGGGCGAGCGAGTCGGTTCGCCCCTCACGGCCACTTGATGTTCAGGGCGTAGATTTCCTGGTAGCCGATGTCGCGGGTGAAGATGGGAGAGCCGTCCGGCGCGACGTTGATCTGAGTATCCCCGTTATTCAACGCACGATGAAGGTCCTTCAGGCTGGTGATGGTTTCTATCTTATGGTCGGCGAATCGGAGGCGCAGAGCCTTTGGTTCCACGCCTTCAGTCGTGAAATAGACATACCTGCCATCTGGCGGGACCATCACGTTCAGGATGTTGCCTGAGGTGTTTAGGGCGAGGTCAGTCCATTTCTGGGTTTTCAGATCGAAGGTCAGGAGATTCGTCTCCTTTTGGTTACGAAATAGTAGCGTGTCCTGAGTAAGCCAGATGACGCCGGTGAGGGCCGAGCCGGAAGGAACAGCGGATGTCTTGCCGGTTCGTAAGTCGGTAATCTGATACCCGCCATTGGGGGAGAAGACGTTACAAACTAGATAATTTCCGTCCGGGGACCAGGTCGCATAAATACCGCTGTCGCTGATCTTCTGCGGTATCCCTCCTTCCATGCTGACCACAAAAACTTCACCCTTATCGGTGTGAAACGCAACTCTCGTTCCGTCTGGGGAAATCGCCGGAAACCTCACATCCATCGGAGGGAAGGTCAGCTGCATGCGTTCGGTTCCATCGCTGCGGCTGCGCCACACCGTATGGTCCGGATAGGAGTTATAAGCGACCCATTTTCCATCCCGGGAGAATGTTGGATCAGTCGCCGAAATACCTGAGAGGAACGGCAGGAACTGATGCGAGTTCATGTCATAGCGAACCAGTTCGCCGCGCTGCTTTGTGCCGAGAGCAAAGATCTGATGTCCATCGCGGCTCGGATACGGACTCGAGTAAGGCAGCGGTCCGTTTGTGAGTCGAACCGGTTTTCCCGGGCGGCGGAAAAGCCCGGTTTTCATCGGAAGCGTCCAGATATCTGAGTGGTTGGCATTCCCGGATTGGTACACGAGATACTTCTGGTCCGGAGT
>JABCZC010000105.1 GCA_013289875.1 Acidobacteriota bacterium
GGCCCGGAGATGTCATCTCTTGCGAGCCTGACGGCAGCGATGATCGACGCTGCGATCACGAGCGTAGACACGAAGCGGTCCTGCGTCCTGCGTTCGTCCTGCTCGTGTGCGATGGCGCGCCTCATTTCTCCCATGCAAACAGGGTAGGCGAATAAGAGGCGAAGATCAATAGGGCTTGTGTTAGCCGGTTGAGCCGGTTCGCCGTCCTGCCGATGATCTGCTAACGTTCACGGCAGGCATGCAGGCATTGAGGTGATGAACGATGGAGTGGAGAGATGCAGTCACGCTGGGCGCGACAATTGTCACTAGCCTTGGCGGTGGTGGTGCCATCGTGTTCGGTCTGTCAGGCTACCTTGGACGCCTTTGGGCTGATCGTGCCCTTGAGAAGGACCGCTTCGAGTACGGTCAATTGAAGTCCAAGTTGGAAGCTGACCTGCGGAACGCCTCACAATTCTTACAGGCCGAACTCGATAAGCTCGGGTTGGTTCACAAGCTGAGAACCGAAGGTGAATTCCAACGGTTGGCAACGATGTGGAAGAACTTTGCCAATCTCAGGTCGGCGTTTGCTAGTCTCGCGCATCTCGGGTACCAGACAGTGCCACGTGACGCGAAGGAGCGGTCAGTATACGCAGGTGAACGCCGAGGTGAATTTCGGAGCGCAATAGCCAGCACGCGGCAATCGTTCTACGAAGAGATGGTTTTTATTCCAAAGAACATCGCGGATTCGGCTCAGGCCACATTGCAACTCGCGCAAAAGGAGAACACGATTTACCGGATGCGGGATGATTACGCGGCATACGAGAGGCTGTCACAAGATACCTTCGACGAATTTACCAACCAAATGACCTCTCTGGAAAAAGCGATCCGTGAACACATTCACGACGCATCCGACAGGATCGAGGGGCGCACTCGTTCTTGAATGAAAACAGGAGGTAGAGCGTCAACCAGTCTCAAAAAGAGAGGGTAAACATTTTGTGTGAGTGCAGCCTGTGGCTGCGCTGTGTATGGTCTGTTCAAGACGCTCTCTCAGCGCCTGGGGGTTCATGGGATCGCTTCCTGTGGACCCCAACCTATATCGAGGAGAATGGGATCATGAGCATCACGACCACAGCACACGAAAGAATTGAAATCAACCGCGACACGCTGCGCTTCTGGAAAGAGGAAGCCGGGTTGCACCAACCGTTGGCACTCAACGTGACCAGCAAAGTCGAAGGTGGCCAGGAACTGTCAGAACCTGAACAGCAAGTCCTCTGCCTTGGCCTCACCCAGGAGCACGTAGACTTCGTGAAAGAGAACCTTTTGGTAGCTTAGTACCCGCGCATACCTGCGCATATTCGTGTACGTAATTAAGCTAACTATCGTTTAATCAATGTTATATCTTATATCATAAACGGAGCTTTGGCTCCCCGCATTTTTATTGGAGGACTCTTATCGAGCGGTTCGATATGGGGCGCTCGGCGTGCATTTCGATGGCCAGTGCCCGTTAACCGGCTCTGGTTGAAGTCTCGCAATGGGCTGACGATAAAGAATCTATGGGAACGGTAGGGATTGCATTCGGATCGCCGACGAGCGGTCAGGGCTTCGACGTAAGCACCACGGTCAGCCAGTTGGTGGCCAATCTGCAGGCAGTGGAAACCCCCTGGAAGACGCAGCTCACGTCGTTGCAGTCCGACGACACGGCGCTGACCTCAATCGGAACCGATCTCGGCAGCTTATCGACAGCGCTTCAGTCCCTGACCGACTTTGAAGGTGTCCTGTCGGAAAAGGAGGGGTCGAGCTCCGACGAGTCGGTTCTCGAGTTGACTTCGGCGGCGTCGAATGCGGTGGCCGGCAGCCATACAATCGTCGTCAACAGTCTGGCTCAGACCTCGTCGCAATACAGCAACACCATTTCCGCCACCGATACATTGAGCGGCACTCTGACGCTCGCGGTCGGTGGTGCTGCAGCCCAGCCTATCACTGTGAACTCGTCGGACGACACACTCTCTTCGCTGGCCGATACCATCAATTCCGATAATTACGGGGTTACGGCAAATGTGATTACCACTTCGAGCGGCCAGCTGCTTTCGCTGGTGAGCAACACCAGCGGCGCCGACGGGGATGTTACCGTGAGCGGCAGCCTTACCGATGAAACGACGTCGAGCGCGATCAGCTTCACGCAGGGCCAGGCGGGCCAGGATGCGCAACTGACGGTGGACGGCGTGTCGGTTACCAGCGCGTCGAACACGGTCACGAACGCGATCCAGGGGGTCACGATCCAGCTGCTGAGCGCCGCGCCGTCCACCGATGTCCAGGTCGAGATCACGAACGACAGCAGCGATGTGGAATCGGCCGTGAGCAGCTTCGTGAGCGCATATAACACTGTTATCGGGGACCTGAATACGCAAGAGGGCAACGACAGTTCGGGAAACCCCGAGCCTCTTTACGGCAATCCGGCGATCGCCACGATCCAGGAGAATCTCCAGTCCGCTCTGGCATTCCCCCAGCCTGCGAATGCGGCGGGCACAAGTTCGGTAATCGGAACATCGGATACGCTCGCCGGGAGTCTTACGATTCAAGTGGGCAGCGGCACGGCACAGACCGTTGCCGTCCCGTCGAATGCCACGGTGGCCGGTCTTGCCTCGGCCATCAATGCAGCGAACATCGGCGTTACCGCCAGCGTGACCACAGCTGGCGGCACGGCGACCTTGAGCCTGGCAAACTCGGCATCCGGGTCAACGGGAGCCATCAGCGTCGACAGCACCGGCCTGACGGATACAACCAACGGGACAACAGTATCCTTCACCTCGGCGCAGTCGAACGCGGTCACTTCCTTCACTCAGTTGGGCATCTCGACCAACGACGACGGCACGCTGAGCCTGGACACGGACACGCTGGACAGCTTGCTGAACACCAATTATCAGGATGTAGCGAACTTCTTCCAGCCGAGCGCCTACTTTACCTCGTTTGGCGGCAATCTGAGCAATGTGGTCAACAACCTCGGCAACAACGCTCCGGATGGGACGATCTATTTGACGCTGCAGCAGGACGCCGCCGAGGAATCGTCGCTCAACACCAATATCACCAATGAGAATACCCAGATCAGCGCGGAGCAGACACAGCTGACCACGGAGCTGAATGCGGCGAATTACACGCTTGAACAGATTCCCACTGCGATCGCACAGGTGAACGAAATCTACAGCGCGATCACCGGCTACGACGAAAATCCCAACGGATAAAAGGCTCTGATGAATTACCAGCAGCAGGCGCTTGCGGGCATGAACGGCGTGGAGCTGATCGTTGCCCTTTACGACGGAATGGTGCGCTTTTTATATCGCGCCATCCAGGCCATTGAAGCCAACGACATCCACGAGCGCCGGGTAGCCATCAAGCGTACCCTCGACATCCTTATGCACCTGCAGTCGCGGCTGCGCATGGACATCGGAGGCACTTCGGCCAAGGCGCTTTCCGAGTTTTATGCGGCGATCTTTGCGCTGTGCATCGAAGGCTCCCGGCTGGCTTCGGCGGACCGGCTGAAGGAGGCGATCGCCTGCATCCGCAATGTTCGTGAGGCCTGGCATATCGTCTCCAAGGATCCGGAGGTGATTTGCCAGCTTGCAGAAGAGCACGCCAAGCATGCGATACGCATGCCTGGTCCGGCGACCATAGCCGTGATCAATGAGGCGACATCCTCGAATTGGACAGCTTAGGAGGGGCCCACCCCCTCCCTCTTTTTACTTCCGATTTTGTAATCGTTTGATATTGATGAACTTAAGGGATACGTCGGCGCTATCTAATAGACAATAAGGTATTTATGGATGCCTACATGATTCGAAACGAGTTATTGGATTTCATTGCACTGATTTCAAGGCAATGTTTAGGATGCTACTGTAACCGTTTGATTCTATTATGCGCATGTTGAGACCCATTGATTCTAAAAGGGTTGGCGGAAACGTCCTCCGCTGAAGACGAAAGGCCCGGCTGCGATCGGCGTCCGGGCCTTTTGCTTTTCTATTTCTATTGTACTGGGTTAAGGGAAATTCTCGGCCAAGTTTTGCGAATCTTGGCTGAGAGGCTTCTTCTCAATTCCTGTACTATCTCGAGTCGTGGACCGAGCCAGATTTGCCTGGCATCCCTTTTCCGATGTTTCGAGTTGGAGGAAGTTCACCGTCTGTCTTTTCTGAAGAACAGCACCCACATAAATATGGGCGACATCCCCGCCCGCGCCTTCCGGGAACTCGACCCTGACTGCCACATCGTCACTCTCTGACATCACGGAGTTCGCTCCATGAACGTTGTGGTCTGGCTCCGCAACCAGGGCTTCGAAAAGACTCAGTCCCTCCGCGGCGGCATTGACGCCTGGTCCGCCGAAATCGACCCCGCTGTCCCCAGATATCATGAGTGCCGAGGTATTGAACTTGCCGTCGCCTTTGTTCCGGGGGATAGTCCTGTTGCAGAAGTATCCTCTGCCGCTATTACTGCCTACCGCTGCCATCGTGGTTGTGGGTGCCGGAGTCAACCATGCGCTCGCCGCACTGAACCTGTCGAAGTTCGGGCATTTTGCTCTGGCTGCGGGTCTGCTGATCCACTTTTTCCTGACCAGTCTGGCTTTCCTGTGCGTCGCGAACTACACGGCGAGAAGCGAGTCAAACAGCGGGCAGCCTGAGGTCAGGAACCTGTTCGACAGCTTCGCATTTCCCGGCTATGGAAAGCTCCTCGCAGGCTTGCTCACCCGCTTTGCTTTTGCCCTCGTCGGTGCCGGCCTGTCAATGGTTGTCTTGTCTTTCGCCTTCCGAGTGTTGAAGCCCACGCATCAAGCCGTGGCTCGGTCGAGCTCAGGGCCGGCGTATCTTTGGGTCGCAATCATCGTTTCGGTTTTGATCCTGTCACGCTGGGTCCTCGCCATTCCCTTGTTCGTCCAGTCCAAAGGCCTGCTGAAATCTCCGCTGGAGACAAGTGTGAGAGCCGTTCGCGGCCGCAGAAGCTTCGTGGTGGTCTTCACACTCTTCCTCCAGGCCGTTTCCTATCCGCTCGTCCGCCTGACTTCGCCGCTTCACCCGCACTTGTCCGACGGAGCCGCCCGCTACGCTCCTCAGCTTCTTGAAATCGTCGCCGCCCACAGTTTCGGAGCCGTCGTCTGGACCTGGTGGATGATCGTGATGACCATGCTCGCCATGCAACTCCAGGGAACCGATGAGCCGTTCGCTGTCCTGCCGCTGGCACCGGCCTGAGCGCGCCAGTCTCGACGCATTGCTCATCCTTCTCCCGCCATGGTATGAACAATCCAGCGCGAGGGGCGCATCCAGTCCGCGGAAAGGGCCATGCCCACCCACTGAATTTCACAATCGAAGGCCAAGAACCTTCTTTCAGCCTGATTCGTGCGGACTCCAGGCGTGCCATGAAAGGAGATTCGCATGTTTCCCAATCCGCAGGCGGCCCTTCCGCTTCCGCCGCATCCCAGCCTCGAACGCTACAGAAAAATCGCGAAAGACCTCGTCAAAGCCTGCAAATCAGGCGAACACGAATCGCTTCGCCGCTGGGCCGAAGAATGGGTTGAGACTATCGTCAGATTATCCGGCCTGACGACTACGCCAGCCCTTCCTGTGCATATTCAGAGCTGGACGGACGATGTCGAGGATTTTGCCCGCCGCAAATTATCGGGCAGGAAACCCGACAGCAGAAAGTGCGCTCTTGCCGATGCGCAATTCGTAGTGGCGCGATCGCACGGCTTCGAAAGCTGGCCGAAATTCGTAAAGCATCTTGAGGCACTCGCACGAAACACGTCTGCGGTGTCCAGATTTGAGGCCGCAGCCGACGCCATCGTCGCCGGCGATGCCGCAGCCCTCGAGCAATTGCTGCGCGAAGAGCCCGATCTGGTGCGTGCGCGTTCTACACGCGAGCATGGCGCGATCCTGCTCCACTATGTCTCGGCAAATGGCATCGAAGGCTACCGGCAGAAGACGCCGCAGAATATCGTCGAGATCGCCCGCATTCTGCTGCAAGCGGGTGCCAAAATCGATGCCACGGCGAACGTCTATGGCGGCGGAGCCACGACTCTGGAGCTCGCGGCCACCAGCCTCCATCCCGAACGCGCAGGTGTACAGGAAGAGCTGCTCCGCACCTTGCTCAAACACGGCGCAAAGATCGACCCGCCAGCGGGAGCGGTCAATCGTCAGTCCATCGTCATGGCCTGCCTCGCAAACGGACCCCCAAAGGCGGCGGAATTCCTCGCCGGCAGGGGTGCTCGTCTCGATCTGGCATCGGCCGCAGCGCTTGGCCGTCTCGCTCTGGTTGAAACTTACTTCACCCAGGACGGCACGCTGAAGCCCGACGCCGCTCGGGAGCAAGTGAACGAAGGCTTTGTGTACGCATGCGAATATGGCCGCAGAGCCGTCGTCGAGTTTCTGATCGAGAAAGGAATCGATCCGGCAAGCAACGGCGGCACCAGCCAGACCGCATTGCACTGGGCCGTGATTGGAGGCCATCTGGACATAGTGAAGCTGCTCCTGAAGCACGGAGCCTCGCTCGAAGCGAAGAACACATACGGAGGCACAGTATTCGATCAAGCCCTCTGGTCCGCATCGCATGGCGGCGACCCCGACCTCTACATCGCCATCATTGAGACGCTCCTCGCAGCAGGCGCAAAGCTTCCCGAAGGTCACGTACCCATTAACAAGAAGGTAGACGAATGGCTCGAAGAGCAGGGAAGTCACGCTGAACCGGCCTGGTATTGGCATGGCGAAAAGCCACCGCCCGGCAAGCGATAAGATCGGTCCCTTATACTCATCTGTCACCGCCGCAAATCCAGCAGGAGTCCTCATGTCGTCCGCCGCCATCGAATACGCCCGCAGCAACTATCCCCGCTTTCTCGACGAACTCAAGACCCTCCTCCGCATCCCTTCTGTTTCCACGCTTCCTGAGCACAAATCGGACGTTCTTGCTGCCGCCCAATGGCTCGCCGCAGAACTCACCCGCATCGGCATGAAGAATGTCGAGGTCATCGCGACACCCGGCCATCCCCTCGTCTACGCCGACTGGCTGAACGCAACCGGCAAACCCACCTGCCTCTGCTATGGACACTACGATGTCCAGCCGCCCGATCCCCTCGACGAATGGAAATCGCAACCCTTCGAACCTATCGAGCGCAACGGCAATCTTTACGCCCGCGGAGCCGTCGACGACAAGGGTCAGATGTACATGCATGTCAAAGCCTTGGAAGCACTTCTCAAATCATGTAACAGTAAGCTTCCCATCAACATACGCGTGATTCTTGAAGGAGAAGAAGAGGTTGGCGGTGAGCAGATTGCGCGCTTCGTCCGCGAACACCCCGATCGCCTCCAGGCCGATTTCGCCCTCGTCTCCGACACCGATATGTTCGCCTCCGAGCTGCCCACCCTCTGCGTCGGACTGCGCGGCATGATCTACACCGAGATCGGGGCGCGCGGTGCAAAAACCGATCTGCACTCCGGCATGTACGGAGGCGCAGTCCCGAATCCCTTCATCGCCCTGGCCCAGATCATTGCCCGGCTCAAGGATTCGGCCGGACGCATCCTCATCCCCGGCTTCTACGACGCGGTCAAGTCTCCCAGCGCCGACGAGCTCAAGGCCTGGCAAACGCTTCCCTTCGACGAGGAGCACTACCGACTCACCGAAGTCGGCTCCTCCCGCCTTACCGGCGAGCCCGGCTTCTCCGTCCTGGAGCGCACCTGGGCGCGTCCCACGCTGGATGTTCACGGCATGCCCGGCGGTTTTACCGGAGCCGGCGCTAAGACCGTCATCCCCGCGAAAGCCGTCGCAAAAGTCTCGATGCGCCTCGTCCCCGACCAGAAGCCGCAACAGGCCTTTGCCCAATACAAGACCTATGTGGAGGCGCTCAAGCCCGACGGCATCGAACTCGACATTCGCCTCATCCATTCCGGCGAAGCCATCGTTATCGGCACCGACAATCTCTACATTCAGGCCGCCACCCGCGCCCTCAAAAAGGTCTGGAATAAGGACACCGTGTTCATCCGCTCCGGCGGATCCATCCCCATCGTCGGCGACTTCGAGCGGCACCTCAAAATTCCCACTGTCATGATGGGCTTCGGCCTTCCCGACGACAACATCCACGCTCCCAACGAGAAATTCCACCTCGCCAACTTCTATCGCGGCATCGAGTCGATCATCGAATTTTTCGAAGAGCTGGCAGGGTGAACGCCTACGTCCTCGCCGGCGGTCTAAGTACGCGTATGGGACGCGACAAGGTGCTCGTCGAGTTTCGCGGCCGCCTGCTCATCGAGCACGCTCTCGCCAAACTCCGCTCCCTGGGATTCGCCGCAGCCATTGCCGGAAACCGCCCCGACCTCGCCAGGTACGCTCCGGTCATCGCCGACAACTACCCTGTCTCCGGCCCTTTGGGCGGCATCGAGGCGGCGTTAGCGGCCAGCGATCAAGACCTGAACCTCTTCCTTCCCGTCGATCTGCCCCTGCTCCCAGTCGAATTCCTCCGCTGGATGGCCGCCCGTGCCGGGCAAACCGCCGCGCTCGCAACCATCCCGCGCCTCCAGGGACATCCGCAGCCGCTCTGCGCCGTCTATCATCGCGCCGTACTGCCCCATGCCCAGTCCGCCCTCGCCGCCGAGGACGGCAAGGTCATGCGTGCCGTCGAAAGAGCATCGATTGCGACCGGATCGGCGGTCGATGCCTTCGACATCGAGACTGTTGCAGCCTCTTCTGCATGGCCCCAAAGCCCGCCCGTTCACCGCTGGTTTCAGAATCTCAACACTCCCGGCGATCTCGAAAAGGCAGCTTTGGAAGAAACGGCGATCATCCACTAAGCTGATCTCAGAGCGAAGCCGTGGCCACCACACCCGATACGCCGGAAATCGAAATCATCCAGGTGCAGCCGCATCCCCACGACCCCTCGCATCAGAACGGAGTCGCCCCTTATATCGCTTTTGATAAGGTTTCGAAGTCCTTCGGTGATCTCTCCGTACTCGAAGAGGTCAGCTTCTACGTCAATCCCGGCGAAACCCTATGCATCCTCGGCCGCAGCGGCGTCGGAAAATCCGTCTCGCTCCAGCAGATCATGGGCTTTCTCAAGCCTGACTCCGGTAGAATTCTCGTCGCTGGCCAGGACATCTGCTGTTTCAACGAGGAGGAGATGCAGGCCATCCGCCGCAAAGTCACCATGGTCTTCCAGAACGGAGCCCTCTTCGATTCACTCAGCGTCGGCGAAAACGTAGCTTTCCCGCTGCGCGAGCGCCGCGAGCTTGCCGAGGACCAGATCCAGCAGATCGTCAATGGGCTCCTGGAAATGGTCGGCGTCTCCGGCATGAGCGACCTGCTGCCCTCCGACCTCTCCACCGGCATGAAGCGTTCCGTCGCCATCGCACGCGCTCTCGCCGCGCAGCCCGAGGCCATTCTCTACGACGAGCCCACGACCATGGTCGATCCGCTTATCGCCAAGCTGCTCGGCAGTCTTATCCAGAAGCTCAAGTACCAGCTCCGCCTTACCAGCATCGTCGTTACCCATGACATGCGTTTTGCCGAACGCCTCGCCGACCGCGTCCTCTTTCTCCACCAGGCGAAGGCTCGCTTCTTCGGCACAATGGAGGAGATGAAAGCCTCCGACGACGAAGTCCTGCGCCAGTTCCTTGAACTCGACGCGCTCGTCCTTCCTAACGCATGACCATTCCGGAAGCGAGACCGCCCCGAGGCACAATGACCCTCACCACCGCCGCAGATTTTGTCGGAACCTGGCGCCTCCTCGATTATTCCTTTCTGCACGACGACGGCATCATCGAGAAGCCCTGGGGTACCGACGTGCGCGGCTACCTGCTCTACTCTGCCGAGGGATACATGAGCGGCAATCTCGGCCCTGCCCGCCGCCGCCAGGGAGTCATCGAGCGCATCACCCCTGCCTCGCGTCCGCGCCGCAATCGCCGCTACATCGCCTATACCGGACGCTTCACCGTCGAGGGCGACACCATCACCCACCACGTCGAAGCCAGTCTCTTTCCTTTGTGGGTTGGGCGCGACGAAGTCCGCTACTACAGCTTCGAGGGAGACACCCTCACCCTCCGCACCGGCCCCATCAGATCGGGACACCACACCATCGTCGCCCAGCTCACCTGGCAGCGCGTGCGGTGAGTGTCCTGCCCCGTCCTCTACAATCAACTATTCGGGAGAACATCATCCTTGATCCGCTCTGTCAAAGCTCTGTCCACCGCACTGATCGTGAGCGCCGCTTTTATGACCAGCACCGTACTTGCCCAGTCCACTTCCGCCTTCGCCCCATCGAACCCCTTTTACGCGACCAGTAGGCTGCCCTTTCACGCCCCGCCCTTCGACAAGATCAAGGACAGCGACTACCAGCCTGCCATTGAAGCCGGAATGGCGCAGCAGCTTGAAGAGATTCGCGCTATCGCCGACAACCCTGCGCCTCCCACCTTCGAAAACACTCTCGTCGCCATGGAAAAGACCGGTGCGCTCTTCCGGCGCGCAACCGCCGCCTTCGACGGGGTCACCGGCGCGAACACCAATCCCACGCTGCAGAAAGCCGAAGAGGCTCTTGCCCCCCTGATCGCCGCGCACAGTGACGCCATTTACCTCAACTCGCGCCTGTTTGCGCGCGTCCAGGCCGTCTACAACCAGCGCGAATCCCTGAAGCTCGATCCCGAATCGCAGCGCCTGCTCGAAATCGTCTACCAGCGCTTCGTCCACGCCGGAGCCAACCTCTCCGACGCCGATAAGGCAAAGCTGAAGAAGCTCAATGAAGAGGAATCCACCCTCTCGAATGCCTTCAAGAACAAGCTTCTTGCCGCCACGCGCGATGCCGCCCTTGTCACCACCGACAAGGCGGCACTCGCCGGCTTGAGCGATGCCCAGGTCGCCGCCGCCGCCGCCGCCGCGCAGTCGCGCCACGTCGAAGGCTACGTCATTCCCCTGCAGAACACCACGCAGCAGCCTTCGCTCAGCTCGCTCAGCGACCGCGCCACGCGGCAAACGCTCTTTGAAAGCTCCTGGACCCGCTCCGAGCGCGGCGGCGAGAACGACACGCGAGCCACCATCGCACGTCTTGCGCAGCTCCGCACCGAGAAGGCGAAGCTTCTCGGCTTCCCGAACTATGCCGCATGGAAGCTCGAAAACCAGATGGCCAAAACGCCCGAGGCGGCGCTCAAGTTCATGGACGATCTCGTCCCGCCCGCAACCGCCAACGCGCAGAGTGAAGCGAAAGAGATTCAGTCCGTCATCGACCCGCAGAAAGCCGGGTTCCAGCTCGAGCCCTGGGACTGGAACTTCTATGCCGAGCAGGTCCGCAAAGCGAAGTACGATCTCGACGAGTCGCAGGTCCGCCCCTACTTCGAGCTAAACAACGTGCTCCAGAACGGCGTCTTCTACGCCGCAAATCAGCTCTACGGAATCACCTTCAAAGAGCGGCACGACATCCCCGTCTATCAGCCCGATGTCCGCGTCTTCGAGGTCACCGACGCCAACGGTAAGCCGCTCGCGCTCTTTTACTGTGACTACTTCAAGCGCGACAACAAAAACGGCGGAGCCTGGATGAACGAATTCGTGCCTCAATCCAAATTGCTCGGCACTCTGCCCGTCGTCTACAACGTCGCCAATCTGCCCAAGCCTGTCGAAGGCCAGCCCGCGCTCATCACCTTCACCGATGTCATCACCATGTTCCACGAGTTCGGCCACGCCCTCCACGGCATGTTCTCGAACACCGAATACCCCAGTCTTTCCGGGACCTCAGTTGCTCGCGACTTCGTCGAATTTCCCTCGCAGTTCAATGAACACTGGGCCACATATCCTGCCGTCTTCAATCACTATGCGAAGCACTACAAGACCGGCGAACCGATGCCCGCCGACCTCGCCGCGAAAATCGAGAAGTCGCGCACCTTCAACCAGGGATACGCCCTCACCGAACTCCTGGCCGCCGCCGAACTTGACATGCAGTGGCACACGCTTCCGCCGGGGTCGCCGCTCGAAGACGTGGATGCCTTCGAGAAGCAGGCTCTGGAAAAGACCCACACCGCTCTCCATGACGTCCCGCCGCGTTACCGCTCCAGCTACTTCTCCCACATCTGGCAGAATGGGTACGCCGCCGGTTACTACGCCTATCTGTGGGCCGAGATGCTCGACGACGATGCCTACCAGTGGTTCGCCGATCACGGAGGCATGACCCGCGCCAACGGCGACCGCTTCCGCGAGATGGTGCTCTCGCGCGGCAACACCGAAGACCTTGCCGAGATGTACAAAGCCTGGCTAGGAGCCGAACCGAGCGTCCAGCCCATGCTTAAGTACCGGGGTCTGGCACCGTCTGGCGCGTCTCAATAGCTATGGATTAGCAGGAGCCTGCGGAAGAACGAAACGCTTGCGTTCCGATTCGGTAACGAGCATACTTCAGCCCTATTCCAAAAGGAAAAGTATGTCCGACTGCGCAGCGCAAACATTCACCAGCATCACTTCCGACCAGTTCAACTGCTTAGTACTATAAGCTCAAGCGAACGGCATCGATATTTCCGGCAACAGTGGCACCGCCTCCAAGGATGGGATCACCATCACCTGGAACTTCGATCCCACGGCCCAGACGCTGACTCTGCAATGCACCAGCAAGCCCTTCTTCGTGTCATGCGGAACGATAAATTCTGAAATCCACACTCTTGTAGATGGCTGCACCGGATCGTAATGTTCCGCAGCCGCCGGGCTCCAATTGCTAAACTTGAACTGTGAAGATCGCGCTCGCCCAGATCAATCCCACCATCGGTGACTTTTGCGGCAACGCCCAGAAGATTCTCGAGTTTACCCAGCGTGCCGAGCACGGGGGAGCCGACCTCGTCATCTTTTCCGAGCTGTCCGTCTGCGGCTACCCTCCCGCCGATCTTCTCGAGAAGCCGGCCTTCGTCGCGCGCGCCGGGCAGGTCGTGCAGGAGATCGCCGCCAAGACCGCCGCCAGCCCCACCGCCATCATTTGCGGATACATCACTCCTGCCCACCACGGCGCCGGCAAGCACGTCATGAACTCCGCCGCGCTGCTCCGTCACGGCCATGTTGAGTTCGTCCAGTCGAAGATGCTCCTGCCTTTCTACGATGTCTTCGACGAGCAGCGCTACTT
>JABCZC010000106.1 GCA_013289875.1 Acidobacteriota bacterium
CGGAAACACGATTCTCGTGGGCAAGGAGATCGCCGACCGGGCGATGGACGCTGCGGCATGCATTGGATGCGGCGCGTGCGTAGCCGCGTGCCCCAATGCATCGGCTGCGCTGTTTACAGGAGCGAAGATCGCGCACCTCAGCATCCTGCCTCAGGGCAAGGTGGAGAGCGACCGGCGCGCGCTGGGAATGGTCGCACAGATGAATGCGGAGCCCTTCGGCAGCTGCACCAACATTGGCGAATGCACGGGCGTGTGTCCGAAGGAGATTCCGCTGGGCGTGATCGCAACGATGAACGGCGATTATCTGCGCGCAAGCTGGAAACGGCGCGAAGACCGCGTGAACACCATTGAGCCGGTGACGGAGTGGAGCACGGAGGCGAAGTAGAACAGCCTCAAGACGGCCCCGTTCAATTTGTACGCGTTCAATCTGTATTGGTTGGGCATGGTTGGGCTGTTACAATCCCACCACGCTCATGAAGATACTCCTTGCTTCCCTGCTCGCCGTTACCCTACCTCTTACTGCCCAGAACACTCCAGTGAATCCAAAGACTGCTGAAGCCGTACACGACTCCGCCATCGTTATCGACACGCATGCGGATACCCCGCAGCGGCTGGTTGACGATAACTACGATCTTGCCGACCAGCTGAACGGCGGCAATCTCAATTTCGAGTCTGCCAAGAAGGGCAACCTCAGCGCGGAGTTCTTTTCTATCTGGGTCGAGCCGGACCTGTACAAGGGCCACGATGCCCGGCGCACGCTGGAGCTGATCGATGCGGTCTACCAGCAGGCGACGAAGCATCCCGACCGGATGCAGATGGCGTATTCGCCCGCGGATATCGAGGCCGCGCATCGCGAGCACAAGCTGGCCGCGCTGATGGGCATCGAGGGCGGCCACTCCATTGAGAATTCGCTGGGGCTCCTGCGGGATTACTACCGACTGGGTGTCCGGTATATGACGCTTACCTGGTCGAACTCGCTGGACTGGGCCAATTCGTCGGGAGACGAGGGCAAGCCGGGCGTGCCGCACAATCCGGATGGATTGACTCCGTTTGGCAAAGAGGTCGTGCTGGAGATGAATCGCCTGGGCATGATGGTCGATATCTCGCACGTTGCAGACGACACTTTCTGGGCGGCGATCAAGACGACAAAGGCTCCAGTGATCGCTTCGCACTCGTCGGCACGGGCCATCTGCAATGCGCCGCGCAATATGACGGACGACATGCTCCGCGCGGTCGCCAAAAACGGCGGTGTTGTGCAGGTCAACTACTACTCCGGGTTTATCAGCCAGGCCTACCGCGACGCTTCCATTGCGCAGCAGCCGGAGGTGGAAAAGGCTACCGCGGAGCTGAAGGCGAAGTTCGCGGCTGAGGGCAAGCAGGTCACGTATGGAGATCTGGAGAAGCTACAGCGGGAGTATGCTGACCGCATTCCGAGGCCGCCGCTGAGCGCGCTGATCGACCACATCGACCACATCGCAAAGGTCGCCGGGGTTGATCATGTCGGGCTGGGCTCGGACTTCGATGGCGTTAGCGGACAGCTGCCCGAGGGGATCGACTCCGCGGCGGACTTGCCCAAAATCACTGCGGCGTTGCTGGCACGCGGATATTCTCCGGAGGACTGCCACAAGATTCTCGGCGGCAACCTGCTGCGGGTGTTCGGCGAGGTGGAGCGGGTGAGCCGGGAGATGCAGGCAGCGAAGTGAACCGGTGGAAGTATTCACGCAGGTCAACGTGATCTTCACTCTGGGTGTCGCACCGTCAGTAACTCCTGCAGTAGCGCCCCAGGAGAATGCTCCTGCCCCTTAGCCGAGCTAAAGCCTATCCGACGATTTCACCTTGCAGCCCGTGGCGTCCAGTCCAGATGCGCGCCAATTCCGACTTTGTCGCACCACTATAATTCCCGTAAGGGTAACTTCAAACAATGAATTATGGCGGCTCGGCAAATTTGAAAAAGATGCTGGATTGGGTGCCGGCTGCGCTGGCGGTGGCGATGATCGCGGGGGAATCTACCGCCACTATGTCAGCGGATAACACCAGCCGCTGGCTTCTACCTTTTTGGATGCGTTTCTTTGGTCCGATCAGCGCCGCCCGTTGGGCTGAGGTACATCATCTGATTCGCAAGTTTGGCCACCTGGCAGGTTATGGGGTGGTCAGCGTGTGTTTCTTCCATGGGTGGAGAACGTCTCTCAGAGTGGCTGCGGGCGGGATTCGCTCGTTGTGGCGGCGCGCTGGGCTGCTGGCCGTAGCGTCAACGCTGCTGGTGGCCTGCGCGGATGAGTATCATCAGAGCTTTTTACCCAGCCGGACAAGTTCGCCAATCGATTTGGGAATCGATCTTTGCGGGGCGATCCTGGCGCAGCTTCTGGCACTTTGGCTGATGCCGCTGATCGCTCGCTGGAGGGAACTGATGACGGCGCCAGCGACCAGTCTCGTCGAGCAGTGAATTTCCTTTGGGGCCTGGCCATGTTGTAGTCTGGTTTCTTGGAAATCTGCATGAAAACACCTGCTCATATCGCTCTTATTTTGCTATTTTTGTGTGGCCTCACCGGCCCGGTTTTTGCGCAGCAATCCACTCCTGCGACTCCTTCGACGTCGAGCCCCCAATCAAGTCAGGACCTGCCCGACTCGCCGGGTACACAGGTGCCAATCGCTCCTAAGCCGACAGGGCCAACGGCGGTTTTCGACACCTCGATGGGACGCATTACCTGCAAATTATTTTCGAAGGAAGCTCCGGAGACGGTGGCTAACTTTATCGGCTTGGCGGAGGGGACCAAGGATTGGACCAATCCCGATACCAAGCAGAAGATGCATAGCAAGCCGCTGTATGACGGAACGACCTTTCATCGGGTGATTCCGGATTTTATGATTCAGGGTGGAGACCCGTTGGGCTCTGGGATGGGCGATCCAGGATATTACTTCAACGACGAGTTCACACCAAACGTGAACTTCGATGTGCCGGGACGGCTGGCCATGGCCAACTCCGGACCAAATACAAATGGCTCGCAGTTCTTCATCACGGAGGCGCCGGATGAAGACCTGAACCAGAAATACAACATCTTCGGACAGTGCGACGAGTCCAGTGTGCTGGTGGTGAAATCGATCGCGCGGGTGGAGCGAAATGCGAACGATAAACCGCTCGACCCGGTGATCCTGAAGAAGGTGACCATTGTGCGTGAAGGGCAGCCGATGCCGCCTTCGCCGGCCTCTTCGACGCCGGCCGCATCATCAGCCTCGCCGGCTCCGATGCCGGCTACAAAACCACAGTAATTCCATTATCCTAAGGAGTCATCATGTCACGTCAGCCCGGAACCTATGCCGTCTTCCATACCAGCGATGGGCAGATCGTCTGCCGCCTGTTTCCAGCAGAAGCACCGAAAACGGTTGCCAACTTTATCGAACTTGCCGAAGGCGCGCGCGAGTGGACGCATCCCCTCACGCAGAAAAAGAGCTCCGAAAAGCTCTACGACGGGACGATCTTTCATCGTGTGATTCCCGACTTTATGATTCAGGGAGGAGACCCGGCCGGAAACGGTATGGGAGGGCCCGGCTATCGCTTTGAGGACGAGACCAAGGGCTCGCCGCACAAGTTCAACGCTCCAGGCAAACTGGCCATGGCGAATGCCGGTCCGAATACCAATGGGTCGCAGTTCTTCATCACCGTGGCCCCCACGGATTGGCTCACCGGCAAGCACACCATCTTCGGTGAAGTGGCGGAAGGGCAGGATATCGTCGAAAAGATCTCCCGTGTGAAGCGAGGCTCACAGGATAAGCCAGTCCAGCCCGTAGTTATCAAGTCGCTGGTGATTGAGCGGGTATAGCCGAGGATTACCTGCCCAAAGAGGTGTGAAGGTCCCCTGAGATGCGGGCCTTGACGCCGGGTGGGCTGTAGGCGGACGATTCGACGATCATTGATAAGCAATCTGTTAAAAGGTTAATCCCGATGCCGACGATTTCTTCTCGAGGCCGCTTGTCGCGGCTGCCCCCCTGGACGATGGATTTTCAAATCCGTGATCAGAGCTTTTCTTTTCCTGCTTCAAGCCCATTCTCCTGGTTTTTTCAGCCTCGGCATGATATCCGCGAAGGCGCTTTTCGATGCGCTGATATACGTCTTCTTTTGCGCCCGGGCGGGAAGACATGCTGTCTCTGCTGCCAATATTGAGGGTCGGTGCGAGAAACTCACGCTCACTCAGGTCAGGGAACTCCAAGCCTACCTTTGGCTCAAAGATAAAAATCGGGTCGAGAGCAGGATCCGGCGGACTTAGCAGAGCGGTGTTCCTCGTGCTGTCGGGAAAGTCGGTTGTATAGGCTGCTCCGCCAGACTCCGTCCCGCCGGATTGTGTAGACTCGTCCTGATCCTTCTTCGATGAGCGCGCCGGTTGTCCAGCGGATGTCCCCTTCAGGGCCATCTGCACATTCAAGTGCTGCGCAGAGTTGCTGGACATGACAGCTGAATGCGAAGCAGATGAGGGGATGGCAGCACCTTTTCCCGAGAGCGACTCGGCGGAGCCCTTCGAGGAAGTCTTCCCCGACTGGCGGTCACTGGCGTGGGCGACACCGGATCCTGTTGGCTGCCCGGATCCTGTTGGCTGCCCAGATCCTGTTTGCTGCCCAAATCCTGTTGGCCGCCCAGATCCTGTCGCCATCCCCGGTTGAGAGGCGGCAGTTCCAGCCATGGACGATGCAACACCCCAACCCACAGAGGAGACACCGAAAGAGACACCAGGGGCGCTCGACGACGATGAGTTGCCTCCCTTTGACTTGCCGGAGCCGCTACCGCTGGTAAAAGCACCTGCCGGAATCCCTGAAACGCTAGCGCTAACGGAGACATTTCCCACGGCAGATCCCGCTGCGGCGGAGACAGATGCATTACTCACAGAAGAGGAACTGCCCGATCCTGAGCCACCGGAACCTGACATCGAAGTGGCATTTGCACCGGCTGACGTACCCGAGGAGTCCGTAGACTGGCCCGCGGCGATACCGGCGCAGGCCAAGGCCAAGATGGCGATGGTCCAGGAGGCCCGGGTTAATCTCGTCTGGATTGCTAATTGGAAAATTATATTTGCCTCCTTCATCTGGGTCTGGCCGTCTGGTGAACGCGGGCAACGCCACCACCGAGTGCGTCAAGAGACTAGTCTTCTCATTCCTCTTGCTACACAGCGTTGGTAGAAGTGCACATTGTTCAAAAAATTGTGCTTCCCCTCCGGGCGCAAGCGCCGGGATAGGTCCGACGCCGGTCGGAACAAACCACTCGCAATCGATAGTTGCTTGACAGCCGTTATCAGCGACATTGCGAACTCCTATTCATCTCTTCGGCCCGGCGACTGATAGACCGACGTGGATCTAGCTTGAATTTCCGTTTTGGCTTCCCGTCGCAACATTGGTGTGTACAGTATAAATCCCAATTCGCCTCCACTAGTGAGATCATCCTTTTGGCGAAAGAAGTTGCCAGGCAGTTACTTGCGTTCACAAACCCGAAAAGAGTCGAGGCTTTGGAAGCCGCGGGAATTATCGTGGCTGAACGCATTCAGCTGAGGTCGAGCCGGAGAAAACCTTCGAGCGTTATCGGGAGAAGATGGGACACATTCGGTAAATTCGCGATCGAGTTCATCTAGATGGTGAGGAAGGGTCCTATAAGTTCCGTTTATTGTGTCGTGGTGGTCTGCAGGTCAGGTTATTAACTTCGCAGGCGAATGACCGGCAACCGGGAGAATATAAGCAGTATGATCGAAAAAAGGATCTCGTTGCGAATTGTAACCCAGTAAGTGGTGATGGTGCCTTCCGTCTGCAGCAGCATGAAGATCGCGCCCAGGACGACGATCGAAACTGGTAGGGGATTCAGAAACCTTGCGAGGATTTCAATCAAAAATCGCATGAGGCAGACCATGAAGAGGGGGTACAAGATAACCCCGGGAAGGCCGAAATCCGTGGCGCCCCCTGTGATAATCGAGTTTGCAGCATCCCGGTAAGTAAGGCCGAATACCTCGTCGACTAGACCCTCTTCACTGAAATAGAGATCCTTGTCCGGGTTTAGGACTCTTGGAACCGCTAATGATGTCAATGCAAGTAAATCCCTTCCCAGAGCAGGGGTGGTACGCGAACTTCCTCAAGCACGTCAGAAAAAAAGCCAAGAACGAATGTCCTTCGCTGGACGTTAGCCTGGTTCGCTTCGGTTGCCCGTTTCAGTGCGGTTCCATCCTCCACCCAGGTCATGGCAATCTGAATCCGCTGAGAGAGCGGCGCATGGAAACCAGCGCCACTTTCATTGGCAGCAAGACGAAGTAGCATGAGGACAGTTATTCCAAGAGCTACGAAACCTGCCAAGGCTGCAACCAGCAAGGCTCTCTTGAGAATCGCTCCCTTCACGCGATATCCCGTAAGCCGCAGTGCAAAAATGATTTCCATAGCCGTATAGATGACCATTCGTCTTCCCGTAGTCATCAGAAGCACACATAAAATCAGAGTGCAAATTCCGGTGAGCAGTTTCGCCACACCCTTCCTGCTGGCAAGAAAAACAGCCGCAGCAAGAGCCGCGAGTGGGGGAAGAATCCATGACAGAAGCGCTGAAGCAACGCTTTGTTGCTCTCCAAAAACATTCGTCACCCCTCCATAGTCCAGAGAGTGAGTGAAGTATCCAATAATGATTGCCAGAGTTCCGAGATAAATCAGGCTGTAGGTAGGTTGATCCAGGGGAATGCGAAATTCCCGGCCAAAGAGCGGACGCTCATATAATTCACCGAGAAAACAGAGCACCGCTGCCAATAGCAGCACAGCCGCCATACCGCGGGCGAGAACGCCTTCGTCAAGGCCCAGGAATGCGGGAAGTGGCAAGTCGCCCCTGGGAAGCGTAAGCCACGTATTCACAGCTCCCAGCCCATAGCCAAGCAGGAGTGTCATGGCAAGGATTGTGGAAAATCGGGTTGGCCCCTCGCGAAACAGCCATTCCCACAGCAAATAGCAGGCTACCAAGCTCGCGACAGCGGCTGCCATCACCATGGCCATTTCATCGCCGGCTATCCATGTAACCAGGCCGGTGAGCACGAGTATCGCCGGAATATGGGTAAGGTAGATCGAGCGAGCAGGCGCGTAGTCCTCGCCCAGCAAACGCGATGGCGACGAAAACAAGCCGGACTGTGTTATCGGCGAGACTGTTCTGATCGCATTCAACCCATGTTCCTTCATGCATGCCGACTCGCTGGAATGCCGGCGGGGTTATTGGACAATATTCGGGCCTGTTACTTGTATATGGCTCCGTAGACTACCGCTTGCTCCGCACCGGTAACGACGGCACCAATACCCTGATAAGCAAAGATCTTGCCCAGGCTGGACGGGACGAAGAGGATATCTCCATTGTTAACCTTAATGTCCGCCTGTTTTCCGCGGATCATGTGGGCGAGATCGAGCTTGATTTCTTCCCTGCCCTCGGGAACCTGGCGAACCAGTATCACTTTGCTCTGGGCTGAGGTCCTGGTCCATCCACCGGCCAGCGTAAGGGCTTGAATGAGGGAGAGGCGCGCATTGTTGTCAATGAGATAACCTCCCGCCTTGCCCACATCGCCGAGAATATAAATGATGCCGGCTTTGTCGATCACCACGGTATCGCCGGGCAGAATCACCGGATTCTCCTGGGCGCCCAGAGAATTGTTGTTCGGTACAAGGGCTATATCCTGAGGGTGTTGCGGATCGTCATGATGAATGATCGTTGCAGTCCTTCCCGCAGTCATTGTGACGCCGCCCGCCAGGGCAATCATTTCCAGGAGCTTGCGGCTTCCCAGGGTCGGATACACGCCGGGAGCATGCACTTCACCCGTCACAGTGGCTCCCTGCGAGGCATACTCGCCGATGGACACGGTGACGTGCGGATCAATCAGAATGCCACGGGATTTTAATTCCGATTCGATCTTCCGCGCTGCCTGATTCGGCGTAAGGCCGGCGACCTGAACATTTCCGAGTACGACGAGATTGACTTCGCCCGTTTGACTTACGCGCGCCAGACCAGAAAGTTCGGGGGTATCGAAAACTTCAATGTCGAGCTGATCGCCGGCGCCGATTGTGATCCTTGGCGCCTGATCCGCATCCGGTCCGGGCGTCTTCTGTGTCTGCGCGGAATCGCCCGGAACGGTATTAGTAGCAGACTGGCCCCATCCGGTGATGGCCATGCCAAAACATAGAAAGAAGACCAGAAATTGGCAGGGAATCCGGCGAAGCAGGCTATTTCTCGTCATCGGTGACTCCATACCCGGCTCCATAATTGCTCTTGTAGCCGTAATCGTAGCGTTTGGAATAGGTATAGTAATTCTCCATCCGCAGGTCGACGTCATTAATGACTGTGCCGAGTACCCGGGCGCTGGCCCTACGGAGTTGTTCGCGAACCCGAACCAGGGCCCTCTTGCGAGTTACACCCGCACGCACCAGGATGAATGTGGCATCGACCTGTGGTGCGAGGCTAAGCGTATCGGCCACCGCGAGGATCGGCGAGGAATCCAGAATGATGTGTTCATACTCGGTCCGCCACTGCGTCATCATTTCCTCCATGGCGCGCGAAGCGAGCATTTCACCGGGATTCGGCGCCATGGGGCCACGAGAGAGCACGGTGAGGTTAGGCAGCTCAGGCAGAGGGTGCTCATAGGCTTCAGGGCCTGATTCCCGCGCAAGAAGCGTTGACAGGCCAGCCCGATTGGAGAGCCGGAACTTCATATGCAGAGTCCCTTTGCGCAGATCGGTGTCGACCAGGAGAACGCGTGCCGATCGCTGGGCAAAGGAAATCGCGAGGTTGGCCGCGCACGTAGATTTGCCCTCTGCAGCGAAGCTGCTGGTAATCAACAATAGTTTCGGCTCGTGATCCACAGCTGAAAGCAGAATCGACGACCGGAAGGTACGAAAGCCTTCAGCCGCGATCGACTGCGGATCGACATAGGAAACCAGGTCTGGAGACACCTTTAGCAGCCTCTGTTGTTCAGCCTTGCCAGCCGGACTGGTGGCGGGAGAACTCTTACGCCCGGCGATAACGAAGTGCGGGATGACGGCAAGAGTAGGCAGTTGAGACACGGCCTCGGCATCGTCCGAGGTACGAATCGTGTCGTCCAGGCTCTCGAAGAAGAAGGCTAATGCGATTCCGCCAATCAATCCTCCCAGAAATCCGAAGATAAGAGCGGATCGCTTTTTGGGGAGGACAGGAAAAGGCGGAATACTCGCCTGGTCGATGATATCGACGTTGGTCGCCGCCAGGCCGGCGGTGATGCCAGCCTCTTTGAGCTTCATCTGCAACCCGTCGTAGAGTTCAGACGCCGATTCGGCTCCATGCTTCAGGATGTCGAACTGCGCGGCGGATTCATTCTCCTTGAACGCCTCCTGCTTGGTTGTATTCAGGCGCTCCTGAAGGAGGGATTCTGTTTTGACGGCGGCGCTATATTCCTCGGAAAACCGCTTGGTGAGATTATTGATTTCTGTGTCGATGTCACTCTGCACGCTTGCGAGTTGCTTGTCGAGTTCACGGACCTTTGGATAATCCGGGCCGAACTTCGCTTTTAATTGCGCTGCCTGCACCATGAGCTCGGCTTGCTGCTCGCGAAGGCTCCCGAGCACAGTGCCGGGCGCAACTGAAATCAACAAATCAGGATTGCGCGTTTGCGCCATCTTGTAGCGCGCCTCTTTCACGATGCGATCCGCTTCAGCCTCAGCAAGCTGCTGGTTTACCGTGCGCAAGCTGTCCGTGAGCAGATTCCCGCCTTCAGAATCGAGGGAGAGCAGATTGTTCTGGCGTTGATAGTCGGTCAGAGACTTTTGCGAATCTTCGACCTGCTTCTTAACGCTGGCCAATTGCTTGGTGAGCCAATCGGATACCCTGGTGGTACCTTCGAATCTCGATTTCAGATCGCGGTCCAGATAGGCATCGACTATCTTGTTTGCGACATTCATCGCCACGACAGGGTCTTGATTCTGGAAATGCACTTCCACTACTTCGGTGTTGGGCAGAACCAGCACCTTGGTCGCACGCTGAAACATGCGAATGAGCTCAAAGCGCTGGACCGGCGTGAGCTCGCCATTATAGGGATGCTCTTTGAACAAATCCGAATATGGCGGCTTGCGGTAGAGATCCAACGAGTTAGCAACTTGCATTACGACGGACTCGCTCTGCATGATCCGGATTTCAGTCTGGAGTTTCTCAGAGCTGTCTTCGCCGCCACCGAGTTTCTGCTCGATCAGATGTCCGATTCCGATATTCGTCGACCGGCTCAGGTCGATGTGGAGGCGGGCAATTGCCTCGTATTGAGGCACCGTCGTCACGATGTAGAAAATCGCGTACGCGAGGCCTGCAATCAGGCAGGCGACGATGATCCACGTGCGCTTGATGAGAATCTTGCGAAAATCGCCCGGCGTAAGAACAGATTGCTCCGGAGCGGGACCTGCACCGCTCACTGCGCCTTGTTGTGGTCCCTGGGGAGGAACTGCCCACCCTTGCATCCCTATGCGCTCCTTATCGAACAAACCGGGCTGATCCGTGTCCTGCGGATATCGACAACCGACAGAGTAAGCCTGGCAACGCTCCGGCGAGAATCGGCGAAACTTCGACCTGCCTTAAGCCTGTCTGTAACAGCAGTCACTTCTGTCCGCCCCACAGACACGGCCCAAGAGCCGGTTACCGTATCCGCCCGAAACGCCTGCGCTTCCAAAATCGGTGCCTTGACTCGCAATAACGATATTCACTATGGCGTTCGACCGTTATGCACCCTTTGTTCATGCACAGACACGTCAAGCTTGCAGATACCCCTGGGTATGAAAGGTTTTCATCTTCATCAGCTGAAAACTCATTCCCAAACGGAAGCTACGTTGACTCTTGCGGAGACTTCGGGAAGACGAATGGCTGAATTTGCGGTAGGACTGAAAACCAAGAATGCGTCTCCAACACACTTATAACAAGGATGACGGCTGAGGCGCTGCAAACGGTGACCTGCCAAAGCAACTTGCCAACTACTCAGAGTTTAGCGAATGGCAATAGCTTCGGTCAAACAGGTTTCGGTGACTCTTACATATGGGTGCCTGCCAAAGTATGCACAAGCGGAGAAGGACAGCTCCCAGGTTGTCCGCGCGCGTGCGCGTTGCCTCTATTTTGGCTTCTGGGGCGAATAGTCCACTCTAACCGCGACGATTTCATACGGCGCGACAGGCAAGGTGACTTTGTCTGCGGCAACCGCCAGAGCGCGACCCTGGGGCTGCTCCATGAGATTCGTCTCCGTCGCTCCAGTCGCCCCGGGGGGCAGAGCTATTTCGATCGTGCCGGCCTTCCCGGCCCATTCATAGAGGTGGAAGACGAGGCCATCACTGTCCTCCGCCTTCTTCATGGCTGTCAGAACAACATTCTCAGGCGACACGGAGACAAACGAGTGGCGGGCTGGCATGGCTCCGGTATGAGATCCGACCTGCATGGCGGCGAGCTGGTAGTTGAATTCGTAACCGTGACGGACCGCCAACGCCTGTTTCCAGTTTCCCGGATGGGGATAGAGCGCGAAGCTGAAATGCTGCGGACCACGGTCGGCCTCAGGATCTGGCCATACGGGCGATCTCAGCAAGGAAAGGCGCAGTACATTGCCGCGCGCGTCATATCCATATTTTGAGTTGTTGATCAGACTCAGGCCGTGCTGCTCGTCGCCAAGATCTGCCCAGCGAAGCGCGGGAACTTCGAATTGAGCCTGCTCCCAGCTATTGTTGCGCGTGGTCGGGCGGTTGATGGTGCCGTAAGGGATTTCGTACGTCGCCATCGGGCCCGACGCTGCCAGGGGAAATGCTGCCTTGAGCAATTCATGCGTCTCATGCCAGTCGATGTCGTTCACGACTTCGACCTGGTCGGCGTCGGCGCGGAGCACAACATCCTGCACGAATCTTGAGTTTTGCGTGTGGCGCATAACGCGGATGGAGGCCGTGAGCGGTCCGTGTTCAACCAGCTCGACAGAATCAGCGCCTGGTTTGGCGGGCGACTGGTCGAGAGTGCCAGGATCGATGTTCCAGGCATCGTAATCCTTCGGCGTGTCACGGAAGAGCTGCAGTTCGTTGCCGCAAGCTCCCGCGGCCAATGCTTCGAAGCCGCTCTTTTTGTCGAGGAGGCTGGTGATGCATCCGGTCGCCTTATCCACGGTCACGCGCAGATTTGCGTTCTCGAGTGTGAGACCTTCGGCCTTAAGGTCGCTTGCGAAGGCGCGCTTCCCGGGAACGACGTGCAACACTTCATAGCCCAGGGATGGCACATGCTGCGCCGCGATCAGGAGCTTGAAGGTGTGGGTTTCCGGATTGCTCGACAGCACCTGTGAAGGCAGGACATGATTCTCGGTGTCCAGTACCGAAACGTTCTCTGTTGCGTTAGGCATCTGCACGCTGACCGTGACCAGCCCGGGACGCTCCCATGCCAGAGGGTTGAAGACCAGCACAGGCACTCCCTCAGCGCTGGTATTGATCTGCGACACTATGGTCTTCATCGCCGAGGCTGAGATCTCATTAGTTTCCC
>JABCZC010000107.1 GCA_013289875.1 Acidobacteriota bacterium
TCACACCGAACGGAAACATCACTCTGACCGCGAACGTGGTGGACGCGGCCACCGGAAATCCGACACCGACGGGGCTGGTTCAATTTCAGCTGAATGGCGCGAATGTAGGCAATCCCGCATCGCTCACGAGCCGTCAGGCGACGCTGACGACAATCGTCAACGGGAACACAGGCACGAGTAATCTGACGGCGTTTTATCAGGGCGATTCGACATACTCGGAGTCGGCCTCCACGCCGATTCCGATTACGATCTCGGCTTTTGCGTTATCTTCTCCGGGAACAATGGCCGCCGTCGGGTCAGCCGCAACCGCCGCGGTGACGGTAAATGTGGCGGACAATTACACCACTCCCATCGCTTTCACTTGCACCATGCCCGCGAGCCTGACCGAATCGGCATGCTTCGTGAACCCAAACTCGCTCACTGGAACGGGACAGGTTTCGCTCACGGTCAACACCACACCGACCCATCCGCTGAGCAGTAAACAAACGAGCGGCCCCGGCTGGTTTGTCGCCGGCGGAGGCACAAGTCTCGCCTGTGTTTTTCTGCTTGGCTTCTCGCGGCGCAGATGGCGTGGAATAGCGATGATCGTGCTGACATTCATGGCCGTCGTCTTCACGGCTCTCGGGTGCAGCGGCGGAACACCAAGGGTCGGTCCCGGCACGACCAAAGGGACATACATGGTCGTGGTCACTGGCAACGGGGGCAGCGGGACGGGAAATGGAACGGGAAATGGAACGGGGCAGTATCAGACCAGCGTGAATGTTCCCATAACTATCCAGTAGGCATGTATGCCCATGCATTGGCGAAGAGATCAGGAGAAAGAAATGTTGCCAGCAGTTAGTCATTTTGTCCGGAAGATGACCAGGGCACTTTGCATCGCCGGAGTTTTGTCCGCAGTCCTGGCCTGGGCCAGCGTGGGCGGAAGCATCTCGGGCACGGTCAAGGATCCTTCGGGACGTGTAGTTCTCAATGCGGACGTAACTGTCCGGGAAACGGGCACAGGCGTTTCGTTCAAAACTCACTCGGACAACAAGGGTCATTACACCTTCCCCGTGCTGCCGGTCGGTCATTATGAGCTGAATGTGCAGGCGTCCGGCTTTGCCGCCTATGAGCGGAAAGACATCGTACTGGATACGAATGCGGCACTCACGCTTGATGCTTCCTTGCAGGTAGGCGGCGGCTCGCAGACCGTGAGCGTGACCGACAACACACTGCATGTCGAGACAACGAGCACACAGATGGGACAGGTGATCAGCGGCAGGCAGATGACCGCCGTTCCGCTGGATGGCCGCAGCTATACGGACCTGCTTTCTCTGCAACCGGGTGTCGCCCCGGCAACAACGATTACTTCGAGCACCGTGCAGGATGTGGGCGCGACGGTGCTCAATCCTTCGGGAACGCTCAATCCCGGCACGATCTCGGTCAACGGACAGCGCGAGTTCGCCAACTTTTTCAGCGTGAACGGCAGCGATGTGGAAGAAGACGTCAACGCCGGCACGGCCATCATCCCCAATCTCGATTCGATTGATGAATTCCGCATCATCACCAGCAACTTCGACGCTGAGTATGGGGAATTCAGCGGCGGCCAGATCAGTGTGATCACGAAGTCGGGAAGCAACACTTTTCACGGCAGCGCCTTCGACTTTCTGCGGAATACAGACCTCGATGCGCGCAACTATTTCTCTCCCACGCGCGGCGCCTTCCGGCAGAACCAGTTTGGCGGTACGCTGGGCGGCCCGATTCGCCATGACAAGGTCTTTTTCTTCGTGGACTATCAGGGCACCCGGCAGACGCAGGGGATCGACACGGGCAACATCAGCGTGCCTTCAGACGCGGATCGCATGGGGAATCTTTCCGACCTCTCGAGCAACCTGACTGGAGCGGTAGGCGGCCCTTATTTTGCCAACCTGCTCACGCAGGAGCTGGGCTACAAGGTAACTTCAGGCGAATCGTATTACGCGCCGGGGTGCGCGAGTTCGGCACAGTGCGTCTTTCCCAACGCATTCATTCCGCAGAGCGCCTGGTCGGTACCGGCACAGCGAATGCTCCAGTACATTCCGGCTCCGAACACCCCCAGCGGCACGTTCGCGACCTCCGCCTACAATCAGATCGTCCGCGACGACAAGGGAGCCGTTCGCATTGATGCGAATACTCACTGGGGTTTGCTCTCGGCCTACTATTTCATCGACGACTTCGACCTGAACAACCCGTATCCGGTAGCGCAGAGTGGCGCCAGTGTTCCCGGCTTCAACGCTCTCACCACGGGCCGCGCGCAGCTCATCGCTCTTGGCGACACGAAAAGCCTTAACACCACGGCGGTAAATGAGCTCCACTTCAGTTACATGCGCGACCTCACCAATCTGGGGCAGCCTGTGGGTGGACTCGGCGTGAGCCTGGTCTCGCAGGGCTTTGCGAATGCGGACGGAACCCCGAGTATTGTCCCTCTCGATCCAAAGGGGCAAAGTGTCGAGAACCTCAACTTCAATGGTTACTCGACTGGCGCCGCGGCGAATCAGCTGATTCAAGCCAACAACACCTGGCAGGTCACTGACATCTTCTCCAAGGTGCTGGGCAATCACACCATGAAATTTGGCGGCGAATTTCATGCGGACGAGGTCAATGCCCACCCCATCGCCCAGTTCAATGGTAACTTTGTTTTCTCCGGAACGGAGACCGGCGTGGATTTTGCCGATTTTCTGGTTGGTGTGCCCAGCCAGTACAACCAGAGCCAGCTGAACCCCTTCTATGCGCGCAATAAATACGCCGGCTTCTTCGCGCAGGATAGCTGGCACGTGCTACCCAGCCTGACACTGAACTATGGCCTTCGCTGGGACCGCATCGCGCCCTGGTCTGAGAAATACAACCAGATCTCAACCTTTGTGCCGGGGGCACAGTCGCTTGTCTTCCCCGGCGCGCCTCCAGGCATTCTCTACCCTGGTGATCCGGGGATTCCAAACACGCTGGCTCCAATCGACAATCACACCTTTGCGCCGCGACTGGGCCTGGCGTGGTCTCCGCAGGCCGAGACCGGGAGCTTTCTGGAGAAGCTCCTGGGAGCTCCAGGGATGACCAGCGTGCGGGCGAGCGTTGGCAATTTTTATACTGCGATCGATGCGCTCTCGATCGGCGTGCTGGCGGCGAATGCTCCTTATGGAACGACCTATACCAGCCCGGCTCCTCCGCTTTTTGCGACGCCATTTATTTCGGCAGCGGATGGAGCCAACAACGGGCAACCTTTTCCGTACACCTTTGCGCCGTTGAATTCTTCGCGGAAAAACCCTGATCCTAACATCAACTGGCCCACCTACGAACCGATCAGCGGCATCCCCGGCTATGACATCCACAACAGCACTCCCTACACCGAGGAATGGATGGTCTCGATTGAACGGCAGGCCGGACCCAATACGGTGTTCAGCGCGAGCTACGTGGGCACGTCAAGCCATCGCCAACGCGTGCTCATCGAACCGAATCCGGGAAACCCCGCGTTGTGTTTGAGCCTCAGCCAACCGAGCCAGGTGCAGGCGGGGACACTGACCTGCGGCGCGGGCGGCGAGGATACTGTCTACTACCCGATTGGCGGCGGACAGGTGAATGGGACGCGCGGACCGCTGGGGTCGAACTTCGGCAGCAATGCGCTTCAGTCCACAATCGGCAATGCGAACTACAACGCGCTCGAGCTCAGCGCCCGTCATACCAGCGGCCGTCTCGAGTTCGTCGCGGCCTACACCTACGGCAAGTCGCTGGATCAGTCGTCCAACATCGGCGAAGAGGTCAATCCCTTCAACCCCGCGCTCAGCTACGCCCTGTCCTCGTTCGACGTGAAACAAAACTTCGTCTTGAGCTACGATTACCAATTACCTTTCGACCGGCTGTTTTCTTCCAATCGACTGAGTCAGGGGTGGTCGCTCTCCGGTATCACCCGCTTCGCGAGCGGTTTTCCCATCACCATGATCAACAACGGAGACAACTCGCTGATCGGGACCAATCCGAACGGGATTAACAACAGCAGCATCGACGAGCCGGACTACACGGGCGGACCGCTTCATCTGAACCACAACCCGCGCACGAACGGTAACAACTACTTCGACACCACGGCTTTCAGCATGAATGCGCTCGGGACTCCCGGCACGACAAAGCGACGGTTCTTCTATGGTCCAGGCGCGGATAACTACGATATGGCTGTGTCCAAAAGACTGCCGCTCACGGAGTCGAAGTCGCTGCTATTTCGCGTGGAGGCTTTCAATGTCTTCAACCATGCACAGTTCAACGGCCCAAGCTCGGTCGATGGCGACATCGGCAGCTCGACCTTCGGCCAGGCCATCAGCGCATTGCCTGCGCGCATCCTTCAAGGCGCGATGAAATTCAACTTCTGACAACAATTGGTGGCGTTGCAAGCGGCTGGCCCCCGGAACTATTCGTCACGTGACGACGTACCGGATGTCACGGGGGGCTTAACGCATGGCATTGTTTACCGATCGACTCAGACAGGTATTGCGCAGGCTCAGTCGTGCGCCGCTGTTTACCGCCATCACACTGGTCACGCTTGCCATTGGAGTGGGCGCGAATACGGTGATTTTCAGCGTGGTGGAAGGCGTGCTGCTGAAGCCGCTGCCCTATCCCCATCCTGAGCAGTTGATCGGCGTATGGCATACGGCGCCCGGGATCAATATCAAAGACCTGAACATGGCGCCGTCGATCTACTTTATCGATCGGGAGCAGAACACGACTCTGCAGGACATCGGCGTGTACGATGGCGACTCCCTGAATGTGACCGGAGCGGGAGAACCGGAACACGTACGAGGGCTCGACGTAACCGATGGCACGCTCCCGATCCTGGGTGTGGCTCCGGCGCTGGGACGCTTATTTACGCGTAAAGATGATTCTCCGGGCTCACCCGAAACGGTGCTGCTCTCCTATGGATACTGGCAGAAAAAATTCGGCAGCGACCGGTCAGTGATCGGGCGATCAATCACTGTAGACGGAAAGCCGCGAGAGATCATTGGTGTGCTGCCTAGGGGAGTTCACTTCCTCGATCAAGAGGACGCCGCGCTGATCCTGCCGTTTCAATGGGACAGGAGCAAGATCAAACTGGGCAACTTCAGCCAGCGTGCCCTTGCGCGGTTGAAGCCGGGTGTCACCATGGCGCAGGCCAGCGCGGATATGGGAAGGCTGCTTCCAGTAGTGCTGCGAAGCTTTCCGACGCCCGAGGGGTTCAGCGTCAGCCTGTTTGAGAAAGCGCGGATCACGCCGAATCTCCGGCCGTTGAAGCAGGATGTTGTCGGCAACATCGGCAACGTGCTGTGGGTGCTGATGGGCTCGATTGCGATGGCGCTTCTGGTCGCGTGCGCGAATGTCGCCAACCTGCTTCTAGTGCGCGTCGAAGGATGCCGGCAGGAACTGGCGATCCGCTCCGCGCTCGGGGCCGGCTGGGGACGGATTGCGACGGAGCTAATCTTCGAGAGCGTGGTCCTCGGCGTCGCAGGCAGCCTGATCGGTCTGGCATTGGCCTATGGCGCTCTGCGGCTTCTTGTTGCGATGGCGCCCACCGGTTTGCCGCGTATTCATGAGATTGGCATCGACCTCCCCGTGCTGCTCTTCACGCTGGCGTTGGCACTTTTCACCAGCCTGCTGATCGGATCTATCCCGGTCATCAAGTTTGCCGGTGCAAGCACGACCAGCGGTCTGCGCGAAGGAGGCCGCGCGCTGAGCCAGAGCCGCGAACGGCATCGCGCACGCAAGGCGCTGGTGGTCGTGCAGGTTGCTCTCGCTCTGGTGCTGCTGATTTGCTCGGGGCTCATGATCCGCACCTTCCGCGCATTGACCCACGTATCTCCCGGCTTCGAGTCGCCGGAGTCTGTGCAGGCATTCCGTTTTTACATTCCAGAAACGCAGATACCGGATTCCCAGCCTGAACGGGTGGTGCGCATGGACGAAGAGATTCTGAACAAGCTCGCGGCGATTCCCGGTGTTTCTTCCGTGAGCTTCACAAGTGCGGTTCCGATGGATGGATACGATTCGAACGACGTGCTGTATACGGAAGATCACACCTACAACGAGGGTGAGCTTCCACCCATACGCCGCTTCAAATTTGTCGCGCCGGGGTCGTTCGCGACGCTGGGCACGCGGCTGGTTGCCGGTCGCGATCTCACCTGGACGGACACATATCAGAAGAGACCGGTGGCCATCATCTCGGAGAATTTTGCGCGCGAGTACTGGCACAGTCCGAATGGCGCGCTGGGCAAGAGGATTCGGGTGGCCAGCACCGACGACTGGCGGGAGATTGTGGGAGTTGCCCAGGACGTGCACGACGACGGAGTAGACAATCCGGCGCCCTCGACTGTGTATTGGCCTGTGATGATGGACCACTTCGAGGGTGAAAAGCAGGAACTGCGGCGGGGTATCGCGTTCATCATTCGGAGTCCGCGCGCCGGCTCGCAAAGCTTTATGAAAGAAGTTCAGCAACAGGTCTGGTCGATCAATCCAGATGTACCGCTGGCGAATGTTACAACTCTCGGTGAGTTTTATACAAAATCGATGGCACGGACTTCCTTCGCTCTCGTGATGCTCTGTGTCGCGGGAGGCATGGCCCTGCTGTTGGGGATCGTGGGTATTTACGGAGTCATCTCCTATTCGGTGTCGCAGCGCACGCGCGAGATCGGGATTCGCATGGCGCTGGGCGCGCAACGGGGGACGCTGACCGCAATGTTTGTGCGTCAGGGATTGTTGCTAACAGGCATCGGCATCGCGTGCGGCCTGGTGACCGCGTTCGCGACCATGAGGCTGATGTCATCGCTGCTATTCAACGTCAGCCCCGTCGATCCGATCACCTATGCGACGATCACCGTTGGTACCGTGGCCGTCGCTTACCTCGCCTGCTACCTGCCATCGCGCCGCGCCGCCACGGTTGATCCCGTGAACGCGCTGCGGGCAGAGTAGCTCGCGGGGCCTGCAGATCATTGCGGGCATTGTCTATATGTGGCGAGCGAATCGTGACCCAGAGAGCCTGCTGATTTTCTGAGCGGCGCGGGGTCACTTGCGTCCGCGTTCAAGGAGCGCTTTGAGAACGACTTCGAATGTTATTTCTCCCTTGCGAGAACCCCCTTCACCGCTCTCGAACTCAATCCAGCCCTGGTTGAATCCGTCGAGCATCTGAATGCGCGGCGTGGGGTTCTTCATGCCCTGCGATTTGAACAGTGATTCCCAGGTTTTGCGCGGCACGGCTTCCATACTAACCGGACGGCCGAGCAGGTCGGCGAAGGTAGCGGCGATTTCGTTCGGGGTCACGCGATGCGGCCCTTCCAACTCGACGACTCTTCGGCCCATCCATGTTTCCTGGATCAGCTCGGCAGCCACGCGTCCGATATCGGCCGTGGCCACCATCGGTACCGGCTTGTTGAGAGGCTGCAGGAAGCTCGGAATTACGCCGCTTTCACGCGCGGGAGCGACATCCCAGCTGAAGTTCTCCATGAACCATCCGGGCCGCAGGAAGGCGATGGGGATCGATAGGTCGCCGAATGCCTGCTCGATGATTGTGTGCTGCGTGAGCAGGTTTCTTTGCGTCGCCTGGGCCCCGATGGTCGAGAGGTACACAATTCTATCGGGGCGCGCGGTTTCGAGCGCGGATTTCAATGTGGCAGCTACGGCTCGCGCTTCGGAAAAGTCGGGCGAGGGGTCGAAGTTCGGCGGAACAAGAAGGAAAACACCTTCCGCTTGCTTGAACGCCGCCGCGAGTGCTGCCGTGTCATTCATGTCCGCGACGGCGACCTCCGAGCCACGCTCTGCCCAGGAGGCTCCTTTTTGACTGTCGCGTACCACGGCTCGGACCGGCTGTTGAGCAGCCAGAAGGTGACGCGCCAATTCGCCCCCAACCTGGCCGGTGATTCCGGTGATTGCAAACATCGGGTTCTCCTCAGGAGGAACTCGTTCGTTAACTAGATGTAGAACGTGGCATGTGGGACTCATGTAGCGAGACTCAATGCGTCTTTCTCGCTGCCGCCTTCGTCTCTCGTACTGCGGGGTTCCGGATGGCTGGTTTTCGTGGGAAGGGACCCTGTGTTCAGCGGCAGACGTGTCTGGCGCGGAGATTCGTATCTCGTAATGCACTCTGTCCGAAAATCCGGATTCTTCCCTTAGAACGGGTTTTGTGACAGCCAACCCCTCGATCCGATCCCTACACAATTTTCGCGATGCAGTTTTGCACACGGCTCAGTGCGCGGAGGCGGTTTTTTCGAGGTGCTGAGAGGGCCAGTCGGGCCTGCGCTTCTCGAGAAAGGCACGGATGCCTTCCTTAAAGTCTTCGGTGTTGCGCGCTTCGGCGTTCGCCGCGATGGCGGATTCGATTTCCTGCTCGAGGTGATGGTTGGCGTGCTCGCTGAGGAGCCGCTTGGTGGCCCGCATGGCGGCGGGACTGTTGCGGAGAAGAGAAAAAGCAAGTTTGCGAGCTTCGATCATGAGGTCCTGCTCTGGGACGACGCGGGTGACGAGTCCAAGATCGAAGGCTTCTGGGGCTTTGATGAGGCGGCCGGTGAGCAGCAGGTCGCGGGAACGCTTGTCGCCGATCTGGCTGCGCAGAAATGCCGAGACGATGGCCGGAACGAAGCCGATCTGCACCTCGGTATAGCCGAATTTGGCTTCGGGGATGGCCAGGGTGAAGTCGCAGATGGTCGCCAGGCCCATTCCGCCGGCAATCGCGGCTCCGTTGACGGCAGCGATGGTGGGCTTCGGCGTGTCGTACAAAGTGCGCAACAGGCGGGCGATGCGCTCGGAGTCGAGGCGGTGCTCCTCGGGGGTCTTGGCGCCCAGCGTTTCCAGATGATCGAGGTCGAGGCCGGCGCAAAAAGCCGATCCGGCGCCGGTTAGCAGGATGACACCGCAGCCGGCATCGCCGGAGGCGGCAAGGAAAGCGTGCGTGAGGTCTTCCATCATTTCCGGATTGAGCGCGTTGCGCTTATCCGGCCGGTTCATTGTGATGGTGAGGACGCCGCCTTCAGTATGCGTATGCAAGGTACCGTAGCGGAGCATGATCGTTCCCTCCCAGGCAGAGACACAAAATACTACTCCAAACTTTTAGAAGCGAGCCATTGGACTATTGTGGCATCGCCCCAAATTTTTCCTGAATGGCACGGCTGGCAGCGATCAGGCTGTCGAGCGGGCGCAATGGCGGCAGGATAGCACCGAGACGGGTGAGTTCTGCGACTGCGATCTCGGTGGGAAGATTGCCGACGAGCGCGTCCTGTGCGAAGGGGCATCCGCCGAGTCCAGCGAGAGCCGAATCGAAGCGGCGGCAGCCGGCTGCGTAGGCGGCGGCCACCTTCGCAGCGGCGTTGTCCGGGCGCGCGTGGAGATGGACGCCAAGCTCGATATTGTCGGGGAGCGTGGGCAGAACAGCGGAGACGAGAGCCGCAATGTCTGCCGGCGAGGCCAGGCCGACAGTGTCGGCGAGGGAGATTTGCCCGATGCCGTTATCGGTGAGGAGGTCGCAGGCGGCGGTGACCTCGTCGATGCTCCATGGATCGCCGTAGGGATTGCCGAAGGCCATGGAGACATAGGCGACTACCCTGAGTCCGGCTTTGTAAGCGGCTTCCCCGATGGCGTCGAGAGCTTCGAGCGACTCTTCCGGCGTCTGGCGCTGGTTGCGCTGCAGGAATTCAGGCGAGATGGAGTAGGGAAAGCCCAGGGTGGCGACGGCTCCGGTGGCGATGGCGCGGTCGACGCCCTTTTTATTGACGACGATGCCGATGATTTCGACTTCGCCGAGGGAGTCATCGTCCGAGGCGGCCAGAAAATTCAGGACCTGTTCAGAGTCGGCCATTTGCGGGATGGCGGCTGCGGAGACGAAGGAAACCGCGTCAATGTGCCGGAAGCCGGCGCTGATGAGCGAGCGGAGGTATTCGGCCTTGACCTCGACGGGAATCGGCTTCGGCAATCCCTGCCAGGCGTCGCGGGGGCACTCGATCAGTTTGACTGCGCCGGTCATCTCCAAAGCAGTTTAGTGTCTGAGAGCAGTTTACTGGATATGGGTTCGGGTCAACAGGAAGACGATGAGAACGGCTGCGAAGTGCGCGGTGGCTGTTGCACAAAGGGCAATCCACAGAGATTTCGAGCGGATGAGCAGAGCCATGAGCGCGCCGTAAAGCGGGAACTGGATATACATCAGCAACTGTGACAAATTCTCTCCGAACCCGTTGGCGAGGCCCAGAGCGGGACTCTTAACCAGAAGCACATAAGGATAGAGCGTCATGAGGGCGCTGGGTCCGGCGAGCGCCATGATGCTCGCAGTGTGGATGGCAAACGGAGTTACGGCGATACCCAGGAGGAGCGGCCACCAGATGACCAAAAAATTGGAGCTTTTCTTCTTCTTTTGTTTTCGCGGCGCGCTCCGGGACGAGGACATCCGGCGCTTTTCGCGGGCTGGAGTTGTAGCGACAGGCATGGGTTGAGGATACGCGGGAGAAGAGTGTGCAGGGTGCGAAAAGTCGAATCGACGACACTGGGGGAATCGAGGAGATCATGGGCCGATTTTTTTCGTATCCGACGCAAATCTTTGGTGAGAACCGCGAAATCCTTACCCAAACGCACTGACGGTCGGCTACATTAGTCGCCACGGGCGGTCAGGTGCGAAATATGCGTCATTGCTGAATGCAGTGCGTTTCCGGACCTGGTTGTCATGCGAAAAGGAGAAAGAATCATGCCAATCCTCTCGAATCTGCGGGCTGCGGCGGTTGCTGTAGCGCTATTCGGCTTCTCGCTGGCGTCGTATGCCGGCCCAACTTCGTTCGATGCCATCTACGTTTTCGGCGACAGCTATTGCGATGTGGGCAATATCTTCATTGCAACAGGCGGCGCTAAGCCTGCTGCACCGTACTACATGGGTCGCTTCTCGAACGGGCCCATCTGGCTGGATCATCTCGCCGGCACCTACGGATTAACGCTGAAGCCGTATCTGGGAGGCGGGACAGATTATGCTTTCGGCGGCGCACTGGTCCTGGCTGCGGTTCCGGAGACGAGCACTTTTTCGATTCCGAGCGTGCCCCAGCAGGTCGAGCTCTATCTGAGCCAGCACAATGGCAAGGCCGATCCGAACGCGCTGTACGTGGTTGAAGGCGGCGGCAACGACATTCTGGATGCGACGGGCGGGTCTCCCCAGGAACTCGGCAACGAAATCGCTTTCGGCCTGGCATCGAGCATCGAACTCCTGGAGCGAGCCGGGGCGAGGAATATCCTGACATCCAACCTGTTGGATGTAGGCCAACTGCCGGGC
>JABCZC010000108.1 GCA_013289875.1 Acidobacteriota bacterium
CGACGCCGAGAGGCACTCTTGCGTGCTGAACATCCCAGAACTGTAGGCTTGCGCGCTCTCACGAGCGCGCCCGGAACACCCGTGCCTCCGCTTGACAAATGACTTACATGGAGGTCGGCATCTCGTCAGTTACCAAACAGTAACTTGCGGATCGCTGGACACAGGAGATTGGCGTCCGCATGGCTCTTGGGGCCAGTGGCGGCGCGTCCAGCGCGGGGTACTCGCGAAGACCTTGCGTCTCGCCATCACTGGTATCGCTTTGGGAACCATCGGGTCCCTCGGAGCTGCGCGCCTCATCGCTTCGCTGCTCTTGGCCACCTCACCCTGGGATCCCATCGCCTTCACTGCTATGGCCGCCTCGTTAACAGCCATAGCTCTCCCCAGCGGGTAGCTTCCCGCCCGCCGTGCCTCCAAGATTCAACCGATGAATGCTCTGCGTAGCAACTGAGAACGGTCACGTTGTTGAAGCCGATATTCGCGAGTGGCGTCGCACGATCCGATGCGCGTGCGGGCCCCGCGCCAGTTCTTCATCAGAAGCGGTGATGAGATTTCTCCTGTTCAGGGGGGGCCGTAAATTTGGGCCTAGTCAACTTGCCGGAAGCTGGAACTGTAGTAAGCGATTGCCCTTCGGGCGCCACTCTGGGTGGTTCGGATGTCCGCTGGAACGGCGCATCTACTGGGTGACATTTCAGCGCAGGACGCTTCCTGGTCGCCGGATGGGCAGGAGATGGTTTATGTCCTGGGATTGATCTCTATCGGGCGAAGAGCGATGGCAGCGGGTCGAAACGGCTGGTAACTTTGCCGGGTCTAGGATGGCAACCGCGATGGTCAGCCGATGGACAACGGCTACGCCTGACGGTCTTTGACGTCAAAACATCGACCAGTGCGCTGTGGGAGGTTGCGCGGGACGAACGGGTTTGCGGCCTCTGCTGTCGGCGTGGCAGGGCGGAGAGCAATCTGCTGACGGGCCAGCGAATAGTTGCTGCGGAAGCTGGAGCTCTGACGGGAAGTATTTTGCCTTTCAGGAGACACGACGTGGTCGATCGGAAATCTGGTCGATACCGGAGATCCGGCCTTTCTGGCCCGCTTCAGCAGACCATTGGGGCACCGGTGCAGATTACCAGTGGGCAACTGAGTTCGCTGGCGCCGCTCTTTAGTCCAGATGGAAAGAAGCTGTTCGTGATCGGGCAGCAGTTGCGCGGTGAGTTACAGCGTTTCGATGGCAGTACCGGGGAGTTCGTGCCTTACCTCGGTGGAGTTTCCGCCGACTTCCTGGACTTTTCTCGCGATGGACGATGGATCTGTTATGTGGCCTATCCGGAGGGAACACTTTGGCGCAGCCGAATCGACCGATGTGTTGATCACCTAGAAAAATCCCGCGTTGTCTGCGCCTGAAGAATGTCCGCCGGGAGCAGGATCTTCTTTTTATCCTTCGCGGCTGCAACAAGAGACGACAACAGCAACACGGAAACTGCGAGGCCTTTGCGGTACCGCATCGGGCGCCTCCAACAGATCGCAAACCAGTCTATTGCAATGAGCAGGCGCGGGGAAGCGCTTGGCTGGTACGGCGAGTATATGCTCAATAGTTCGTGATAACTCGTTTTCGTCGATGACCCCACCGGCCGGACGAAAAAAGAATGCAACGAAGACGCGAAGGTAGATACTGTAGCGAGCGGGCGGCCCTTATTATGTAGAGCGCCGCGTTGGTCACACGCTCCGGCTGATGACAAAAGAACTTAGCAGGCGAGTGTTATCGAACGCACTCGAGATCGCGGGCGGGAAATGGCTCCTCTTTATAAGGCCTTCATGTCCTACAGCCATTCAGCGGATGACAAGATTGCGCCGGCGTTGCAGCGAGGTATCCAGCGCTTAGGCAAGCCCTGGTACCGGCCTCCGGTCGTGCGGGTCTTCCGTGATGAAACCAGTTTGTCGGCGAATCCCGGTTTGTGGTCGGGCATCGAGCGCGCTTTGGAGCATTGCGAGTATTTTCTGCTTCTCGCATCGGTTTCTTCCGCAGCTTCCCCCTGGGTCCAGAAGGAAGTCGCGTGGTGGCTCGAACATCGATCCGTCGACCGTTTCTTTGTTGTCGTCACGGACGGCGAGATTACCTGGAATTCCACGGCAGACGATTTCGATTGGAAGCGAACCACCTGCCTTCCGCCCTTGCTCCGCGGACGGTTCCGCGGAGAGCCCCGGTACGTGGATCTGCGATGGGCAACGGGTCGGAAGATTCTGTCGTTGCGCAACTCGAGATTCCGCGCCGCAGTAGTGACCCTTGCGGCTCCCTTGCACGGCCGGTCGATGGAGGAACTCGACGGAGAGGATACCCGGCAACGGCGCCGGTTCTGGATGACCGCCGGCGCGGCAGTCGCGGTGATCGGATTGCTCGCGATTGCGTCGGCCGTGGAGCGGCGGAGTGCGCAGGACGAGAGCCGAAAGGCGGAATCGCGAAGCATGGCCGCGAAGTCGGTCGAGCTTCTCGGACAAAAGGGAGGCATCGATAAGGCAATTCTGCTTGCGGTTCTCGCGTGGCGATTGTCCCCTACCGATGAAGCGCGGAGCGCTCTGGAGACGCTCGGAAGTGCTTCTTTCGATGTGGCCAAGATCCTCCGACAACATACGTCCAATGGGATCGAAAGCCTGGCGTTCAGTCAGACGGGAGCCGCTCTGTTGTTGGCGACGGGGGGCGGAGACGGGTTGATCATGCTGTGGCGAATTCCAGCAGGCACTGCGGCCGGACCGCCGATCGCCAGCGGTCAAAAGTACGTCGAGGAGTTGCAGTTCTCCGATAGCGGTTCATATCTGCTATCGCGAGGGGCAAGCCCTGAGCCTTCCGAAGGGACGAAGCAGGACAGCATCGTCCTGCATGATCTGAAATCAGGAACCATGAAACTGGTGCCGACCGAACCGGTCTTCGGCAAGCAGTACAGTTGGGAAGGCGCCATGTCGGTCAGTCCCGACGGCCAGCTGGTCGCGTTTTTCTTCGGCAATAAACTCGCTATCTGGAACGCGGCGACAAATACTGTCAGGCAAAAGGTCGTCGGAGGCGGAGAATACCTGATCGGCGTGTATTTCGCGACCAACTCGCGGCTGGTTTTTGTGCTGGGACCATACGGGTACGGGTTCCATTCCGGCTTCGGGGCGGGCACCTGGGATCTGGAGAACGACCAGATGCGTTTTGGGCCGCTGCTGAACTCACTCGGTGTCGACCGTGGCAGCCGCGCAGTGTTCAGCAAGGACGGATCAAGGATCGCAACCTGGGGATTCAACGGCGGTCACGTTCTCCTCTATGCAAGTCACGAGGACATGAGCCTGCAGCCGATGCAGTTGCCCGGTAAGGTGCGCATGCAAGGCGATATCCGCCTATCTGTTTCCTTCGATGTCCAGGGCAAGCGCATTGCGGCGGGCGGAGAAGAAAAGGTCGCGGCCTGGGACTTGGCGGAACAGAAAGTGCTCAAGGACATCGCTGCGTTCGACGCCGAGAATCCGGTAGCCATGAGCCCCGACGGGCGGTGGCTGGCGACGAGGGACCGCGGAAACGTCGTGGTCTGGGATCTCGATCAGCACGACTCCCAAACGCCCGGCAAGACCCTCGAAGTCGCGTGCGACTTATCCGGGACTAACGAAGGAGAATGCATTCACCGCCTGTGTGAGAAGGTCTCGCCGCTCATCAACGACAAGGATCTCCGCGACGCGCTTGGCAATTACGATTCCGAAGAGCTCAAGAAGACAGCTTTGAGCAGACCCTGCGCGTTGCCCTAACCATGAATGTCGCGTCGTCGTCCAGATGGCAGCCGGAAAAGCGAGTCGAATCGCGTACAAAGTGGTCAATTTTGACCATACTCGGGATGCACGTTAGCGATAGCTTGGCTCCTGCGTTACGCGCGGATGGGTGACCCACGTCGCTCACCCTGTTAGGGAGTAGTAGGGTTTGCGTCTGCTTCAACGTCAATCTCGATATCGACATCGGGTGCCGTTGAGTCAGCGACTTCTGCCGCATTGTCTCGCGCCCCCATGCCGAATGCGGCGCGTTTCGTGGCTGCAGTTCCATGGAACGCGACCCTCGCCGGCTCGTTCGGTTTCGTATCGGCGAAGGCGCCGTTATATTTGAAGGTGAGCGGCACGACTTTGGTAACGCCATGCATGGTCAGCGAGCCGTCCATCCTCCAGAGATCTGCCGAGACACGGTGAATGCCTCGCCCTTGATAGGTCATTGTCAAAAACTTCTTCACATCAAAGTACGCGTCACTGCGAAGATCGTCATCACGTTGGCTGACCTGTGTGCTGATCGTAGCGACATCGATCGTGACGTCTACGCTACAAGCGGCTGGATCCGGCGATACGGTGATGGTCCCTGAAACTTGGTCGAAACGGCCGCGCACACGTCCCACCAGATGGTGCCAGGCGCTGAAATAGGCAAAACTGTGACGCGGATCTATCTTGTACGTCCCTGGAGCTGGAAGCGCCTGAGCTTCGACGCTCTTTTGGACAGGTGTAGCGGGAGGCTGCTGCGCCACCGCAGAGGTCCAAGACCCCGCGCAAATTGCCAAAAACAGAGTACCGACTCCGAGAAAATCCGGCAGTTTCTTGACGATCGTTCTTCCTGCATTTCTGTTGATCATCTCGCTAGCCTCCGATTGATTTGCAGCTGACCATCGTTACTTGCCCTTGACACTTGAAGCCATCGAGCTGTTCCCACAATGAGCTCGGCCGACTCTTTGGATCGCGAAGAAAACAGCATGGAAGTCCGCACGTGTATCTCCAAACCGCACGCTATATTTATCTTCTACTTAGCGAGGGCGTCGATAGAACGTGTGTCCAGCGATCGAAGGGGACGTCCACAACTGGACATACAACAACTTGTCACCTGGCCCCAACAGGGTTTCGAGGAGCGATGCTGTTCCAATTGTGGAACCGATCAGGCCGCCCTGCCGTACAGACGGAATGAACGATGGCTCCGTGAATCAATCTTCGGCGACGCGCGTGTGGATTCCGATTGGAGCCGCACTTTTCTTAATAGCCTTGACTGTATCCGCCTGGGTTGTCCCACAGCTTCGGCTTCTTCACTTCCTTCAGGCATTCATTTACGTTGCCATCGTGATTCTTGCGCGCCGCAATAGTGTGTGGGGGTTTGGCGCGGGCGTCACGATCGGGGTCGTCTGGAACAGTCTTAATCTCTTCGTGACTCACCTCATGCAGGCGGGAGTGGTTGCATTCTGGTTTTTTATGCATACCGGTCAGGCGCGGCGGCTCGAAACTATGATGGTGACACTCGGTGGCATCGGGCACTTCGTTCTCATCATTGCTTGCCTGGCCGCGCTCTTCCATCAGACGACGGAAGATAGAAAGTGGTGGAAGTTCGTCGGCGGAGGCGCGTGGTCGCTCGTATATTTCTTCCTGATTATCGCTGTCGCGCGACCGCGATAGCTTTCGAAAATAGTTGTCCCCTCATCCAGGTCTGTGTCTCGCGATGCGGTATTGGATTGCTGGCCTGATTGCGAAAACAATCGTTTGGGGGCCAGCAGATTACTACCGGCAAACGCGCCAGCCTTCCGCGATACGGCACATCCAAATTACCGGAGCCTAGCCGACTTTCGGGTAGTAATGGGCCTCGATGAGTGCATTGGCGATAATGCGTCGATTAACGTCGAGGTCCTGACTTGAAGCTGGGGACTTTCCCTCCGCGGTTGGATACAACCGGAGTCGGGAGGCCGGCATCTACACCTAGGTGTTTTCCGCCATATCAAATGTCAGGACTCGTAGATTTGACGCAGTCAAAAACCGGAACGAAGCCGGACAGGCCCGATCTTTCGATCGAGGGGATAAGAAACTTCCTGGCGGCGATCATCGCGTCTTCCGACGACGCAATCATAAGCAAAGATCTTAATGGGATCATAAACAGTTGGAATGACGGCGCGCGTCGCATCTTCGGGTACGAAGCAGAGGAGATGGTGGGCCAACCCATCTTGCGGCTCATCCCCATTGAATTGCACCACGAGGAAGATTTTATCCTTTCGAAAATTCGCTCTGGCGAACGCATCGACCACTTCGAAACCACCCGGATGAAAAAGGACGGGGAAAAGTTCCCGATCTCCGTCACCATATCCCCGATCAAAGATGAAAGTGGAAAAATCATCGGGGCTTCCAAGATTGCGCGAGACATCTCTGAGCGCCGGCGGCTGGACGAAAGCCGATACAGGCTGGCAGCGATTGTCGACTCAGCGGACGACGCCATCATAAGCAAGAATCTCGATGGCATCATTACCAGTTGGAATAATGGCGCCCGCCGTCTGTTTGGCTATGAACAGGAGGAGATTGTTGGCCAGTCCATTCTCACGCTGATCCCGGACAATCTCAGGCACGAAGAGGAAGAGATTCTCCGCCGCCTCAGGGCCGGGGACAACATCGAACACTACCAGACGACACGCATCAGCAAGCAGGGCGAAATCCGCGAAGTGTCGATCACCGTTTCTCCGATCCGCAACGCCAAGGGCGAAGTGATCGGAGCCTCTAAGATTGCGCGGGACGTGTCGAACCAAAAGAAAGTCGAACGACTGGCAATCGAGGCGGAGAAGATCGCCACAACCGGGCGAATGGCTGCAGCAATTGCACATGAGATCAACAACCCTCTTGCCTCCGTGCTGAACCTCATTTTTCTGGCTCGCCAGCCCGACGTTTCGAATCAAGAAATTCGAGACTATCTGGAAACTGCGGAAAGTGAACTTGAACGCGTATCGCATATCGCGCGGCAGACTCTGGGATATTACAGGGACACAGGGAAGCCTTCAGAAGTTCACCTGAAGGACTTGATGGAAAACGTGCTATCTGTGTACCGGAGCAAACTGCTTGCTCATGACATCGCAGTGGAGAGCAGATTCACCGATTTGAGGAAGATCCGCGTACGAACTGGCGAGGTTGTTCAGATTTTTTCGAACGTAATCTGCAACGCAATAGACTCAATGCCGCACGGCGGTACTTTGTTGATCCGGACCGCCCGGATCGTGAGAACGGAGGGAGATGCCATTCAAGTTGTCATAAATGACACAGGGAGCGGCATCGCGCGCGAGCACCTCGACAAGGTCTTTGAACCTTTCTTTACTACCAAAGGAAATCTCGGAACCGGTATCGGGCTTTGGGTGGCTAAACAGCTCGTTGAGCGGCATGGCGGTCAGATATCCGTATCGAGCAGTACTGACCGCGGCGATAGCGGAACCATCGTGACGATGACTTTCCCCTTCAGAGGCGCAGAAGACGAAGAGGCGGGTTCTGGAAGGGAACGGTGACTCTCTGATGGTTCATCTAGGTTCCGTGATATGTCTTCCGGAAGGGAGACCACCGCGTCCACTGGAGTTTCCGAAACCGGCGTCAGGGACGCACCGACATTCTGTTCAGAAGCCCCGGGTTCTTGTGGTCGATGACGAGAGAATTCTCGCAGACACCACGGCCGCGATCCTGCGCCGCGCCGGTTTCGAGACGATGGTCACCTACGATGGTCTCAGCGCGCTGGACAATGCCGCTTCTTTCAACCCGGATTATCTGCTGACGGACATCATGATGCCAGTCATGAACGGCGTTGAACTTGCAGTCACGCTCACGAAAATGTACCCGGCATTGAGGATTCTGCTTTTTTCGGGGCAAGCGGGTATCGCTAATATCCTGGAGAAGAGCAGGCAGATGGGGTTCGAATTTCCGTTGCTGGCTAAGCCGGTTCACCCCATGAATCTGGTTGAATCTCTAAAAGCCCTCAGAGAGAACTGATGAGCGCCATTACCGCGTTGCTCGATCGAGGGTGCCTGACGCGTGAAGTGGAGAGCCTCTACCTTAATGGGCCGGCCGCAGGCGCTGGAGTCACATTCGCGGTGCGGCAGAACATCGCCATCGTGCCCGCGCTCATCGCGCGCGAACTCGTCACAACAAGCATCTCGATGGAGGTGGCATGATGAAGCTGCGAACCATTGCGCATGCCCGGGCTGGCGACAAGGGCAACCTGGCTAACATCTCCGTGTTCGCTTATCGCGATGAGGATTACGCGACCTTGGTTGAGCGCGTGACAGAGCAGCGGGTGAGCGAGCTATTCCGCGATCACATCACGAAGCCAGTCATACGATATTGCGTTCCGAATCTTTGCGGCCTCAACTTCGTGTTGCAGCGCCGGCCAACCGACAGCGTTACGCGCTCCTTACGCCTCGACGCGCACGGGAAGAGCCTCAGCTCGCTCATGCTTTCACTGGAGATCTGATTCGTGAAACTTACAGGATTCATAACACTGGCTGCGATTGCCACACTGAGCGCCAGCGCACGGGCGCAAACAGGACAAGCTGATTGCGAACGGCTGCGATCTCTCCACAGCGGCTCATCGCGCACCCTAAGTGTGGAGTACAGCGCGGCTGGTGAGTTTCGAGCGCCTGCGATAGGGTCATTTGTTCCGCCGCCTATCATGCTGCCGGCGCATTGCTCTGTGCGGGTCTTCACTCCCACCAGCCCTGACAGCGGAGTCACTTCAGAGATCTGGCTGCCTGATGCAGCAGGTTGGAACGGCAAGCTCCTTGGCACGGGCAACGGCGGCTACTCGAGCGCCCTCTCGTATCGCCAGATGGCAGAGGCACTGCAGCGAGGATTTGCCGTCGCGGGCTCCGACACCGGACACCAGGGTGATGGGCTTGCTTTTGGCACCGGCCATCCCGAGAAGATTCGCGACTGGGCCTATCGGAGCACGCACGTCCTTGCCGATGATGCGAGGACCGTGATCGCCGCCTTCTACGGCAAGGGTCCGGCACATGCCTATTTTGCTGGATGCTCAACCGGGGGGCAACAGGCGCTCAGCGAGGCGCAGCGCTATCCGCAGGACTTTGACGGCATCGTGGCGGGCGATCCTGGAAATGACCGCATCCTTCTCAACGCAGACTTCATGGAGAGCTGGCTCGTGACTCACCCGGCGAACGGTCCCTCGTTCCCAGCTTCAAAGCTCGCAATGCTGTCGAAAGCCGTGCTCGCAGCATGTGACAAACAGGATGGGCTGGCAGACGGAATCATCGGCGACCCAAGAACGTGCTCGTTCGATCCCCACGCATTACTCTGTAAGGCAGGCGCGGACATAGCGTCTTGCCTCACAGACTCTGAAGTCAGCATGGCCCAAGCCTTGTATGACGGACCAGTGCGGAATCCAGACGGGAAGCGGATGTTTCCAGGTTGGCCGCGTGGAAGCGAAGCTGGATGGGGTTCGTATCTCATCTCGCCGGCAAAGCCGGTGCGTCTTGAGTTCTGGAGCGATTGGGTGTTTGCGGAAGGTGGATTTGACATGCGCACCTTCAACGCGCCCGTGGCCGTGGCGAAGGCACGAGCGAAGTTCCCATATGTTGAAGCCGTCGATCCTGATCTGCGTCCGTTCCAACAAAGAGGCGGAAAGCTCTTGCTCTATCACGGGTGGGCGGATGCGGTGTCGCCGCCGGACGACACGATCGGTTACTACGAGCGAGTGAAGCAGTTATTGGGGGCTGAAACAGAAGTCTCGGTTCGGCTGTTCATGGTTCCCGGTATGGGACATTGCGCAGGTGGCCCAGGCGCAACAACCTTTGATGCGATTGGAGCACTCGACCAATGGGTGACCGGAACCGTGATTCCTGACAGCATTCCAGCGTCGCACCAGTCTGACGGAAAGCCCCTTTTTGAGCGGCCATTGTGCGCTTATCCGAAGATCGCACAGTGGGATGGCAAGAGTGATCCCGCAAAAGCTTCCAGCTTCCGCTGTATGGAAGGCCCTACCCGATAACCCCTGGAGCAATCTTTGCGAACTCGTGACACTCGGAAAGTCGGCAAACCGAATCTTTGCCAAGAATTTGTTTTCTCAGTCAACCGCCGCGCTTCATTATTCTTCATTGCTGTGCCAACGCGCCGTCAACCAACCCAAGCGAGTTGGATCTAAACGGTTGAGAACAGGGCAATGCGCTCTTCGAGCTTCGGTAAACAGCAGGGGCATTAGTACCGCAAAACGCGCTAGTGTCCAATCAACGGTGAGGACAGAATTTGCGGCTACTGATCCGGCATCAGCCGGACGACGGCTGTCTGATAGCAAATTTTGCGATCTTGCGCTCGCCCGGTGTGCAGGAAATGTGCCGGCCAAGTGCAAAAACCTCATAATTCAGAGCTCGAGTCAGGTGCGAGGGACTCTCTTCAGTTAGCGCCGAATCGCGAATGCACACGTCACCCCGATAATAGTAAAAGCATCCATCCTGCCCGGCGCTTCTTAGCGACGCTGGGAACGTCCTGCCGCCGTGTTCTGTCTTGTTCCTTTCCACCTCTCGTAACTAGACGCGGATCATGGCGCGGCAGCGGTCCCTGTCAACGGCGCTGCCCGCTCCTTTCGCTTCGCTCCCGTGTTGGCCGTTTCCCTCCGGTGACAGCTCCCGCTCTGTGCCGCGCTTGTTCATGCCCGCGTTACGAGAAAACGCGGAAAGGACAAGACCATGTCGAACACAGAAGAAAAGCAGGACGTTTACACCCGCATCACCGACAAGATCATCACCTCACTGGAGCAGGGCGTCAGGCCGTGGATGAAACCCTGGAACGCCGAACATGCGGCGGGGAAGATCACGCGCCCGCTTCGCCATCATGGCCAGCCCTATTCCGGCATCAACATCCTGATGCTCTGGGCCAGCGCGATCGAGCAGGGTTTTGCGGCACCGATCTGGATGACCTTTAAGCAGGCTCTCGAACTGAACGCGCATGTCCGCCAGGGCGAGAGGGGCTCGCTCGTGGTTTACGCCAATTCCATCACGCGCACCGAGCACGACGACGACACCGGTGAGGATATCGAGCGCGAAATCCCGTTCCTCAAGGGCTACACCGTATTCAACGTCGAGCAGATCGACAGTCTTCCGGAAATCTACTACGCCAAGGCCGAAAGCAAGCTCACGCCGATCGAGCGCATCGCGCGCGCCGAGGAATTCTTCAAGCATATCCCGGTCACTTTGAAGCACGGCGGCAACCGCGCCTATTACGCGCAGGAGCTGGACTACGTGCAGATGCCGATCATCGAAGCCTTCCGCGACGCCGAAAGCTACTACGCCACGCTCGGGCATGAATTCATTCATTCGACCAGGCATCCGATGCGCCTCACCCGCGATTTCGGGCGCAAGACCTGGGGCGATGAGGGCTACGCCCGCGAGGAACTGGTCGCCGAGCTGGGCAGCGCGTTCTTGTGCGCCGATCTGGAGCTGACGCCGGAAGTGCGTGA
>JABCZC010000109.1 GCA_013289875.1 Acidobacteriota bacterium
CGACATCGTGGTAGCAGTGTTGTGGGAGCATGGCGGCTGGGGCTCGGGCTCGGCGCATGTGGCCGCCAGAGTGATCGAGGCATTCGTCAACAAGCAACGGCGCCTGAACCACAACCTGGCAACAGAGAAGCAGGAGCCGGTCGAGGTGGGCGCGGTCTGGTCTGACCCCTCGGGTGCGGACGCTCTGGGCGGGAAGCCGGTCGTGGCGAAGGCTTCCAGGAAAAATCCGGAGCTTGATGCGATGCGCGCAGGACACTTTTTCCTGAAGATTCCTCCACCGGCGCAAGCGGACACGCTGGCAACGGCGGTCCACCACCCATGAGACGCTTTCTTTCTTTTCGGGATTTCGACTGGACCCTGCTGGGGTTCGTCATGATTCTGTCGATTATCAGTATCTTTGAGATCTATAGCGCTACCCTGCACACCAAGTTCGTCGGCTTCTACAAGCAGCAGATTTTATGGCTGTTGGGCGGCCTGGTGGCAATGTTTGTTCTCTCCCTGATCGACTACCACCGGCTGATTGACTTCGTTCACTGGATCTATGGATTTTGCCTGATCTCGCTGGTGGCGGTGCTGATTGTGGGGACAAAAGTGCTGGGTGCGCGTCGCTGGATCAAGCTGCCAGGCGGAATCCACTTTCAGCCGTCAGAGTGGGTCAAGCTGGTTCTCATTGTGGTGGTGACACGCTACTTCGCAGGCCTGGTGGGGCGGCAGCTTACGTGGCCGGACATCTTCAAGGCGATGGCCCTGGTGGGCGTCCCCATGCTGCTGGTGCTGAAGCAGCCGGATCTGGGGACAGCGCTGGTGTACTCCCCTATTCTGCTCGCGGGCTTGTTTCTGGGCGGGATCGATTGGAAAAAGGGGCTGATTCTGGTGTTGGCGGGGTTGTTGCTCGCGGGCGTGGCCTTCAGCAGTGGAAAGATCCTTAAGCCTTATCAGAAGCAGCGGCTGACGAGCTTTATGAATCCGGATGCCGACCCAAAGGGAAGTGGTTACCAGATTAACCAATCGAAGATCGCGGTGGGCGACGGAGGAGTTTTCGGGAGGGGCGCGACGAAGGGAACCCAGACGCAGGGGGATTTTCTGCCGATTCCCTATACGGACTTTATCTTTGCGGCCTTTGCTGAGGAGCACGGTTTCATCGGCGCTGTGATCGTGCTGCTGATATACTTTCTTATATTGATGCGTTTGATTCAAAACGCACAGACAGCCGCAGACCTCCCGGGTGCGTTCCTGGTGATGGGCGTGGTGGCCGTACTGATTTTTCAGATTGCGGTCAACGTCGGAATGGTCATAGGGCTGATGCCGGTCACCGGGATTCCTCTACCGCTTATGAGTTATGGGGGCTCCTCGGTGCTGTTCACTTTTCTGGCTCTGGGCATGGTGATGAATGTCCGCATGAACCGCTTTGTGAACTAACCCGGCAGGTATTCAGGTTTTGTAAGGCACCCGCTGAGGCGGGCGAGACGTTACAGATTTTAGGAAGTTTAACTTTAACCGGCCGGGTAGATCACCGGGCCGGGCAGGATTCAGGCATGAGCGCGCAGAGACGGGTAACGGCCCCGCCGGGAAAATCGGCAGAAGCGGTCACAAACTCCCTGCGCTCAGATGTACCCCGTAAAACAGTCGGTTTTTTAAGTGAGCCTCCACCGGGCGACCGGTGCGAGTGCGACTCATTTCTCACGCGAAGAATCTTCTTCGAAACGGCCATCTCTTCGTCATCCCTGAACCTCTCCGGTTCTCCGCTCTGATCTGTCTCGACCGTTGTCGCGCGGGCAATTCCGCGCGGCGAGAGAGGCAGCATGTCAAAGGAAATATGCATTTCAACCACACCGCATGAGACGCGGCTGGCGATTCTGGAAAATGACGAACTCACCGAAATTTACTACGAGCGTGAGAACGAATACACCCTTGCGGGTTCCATTTACAAAGGCAAAGTAACGCGCGTGCTTCCCGGCATGCAATCGGCGTTCGTGGACGTAGGACTGGAGCGCGACGCATTTCTCTACGTCACCGATTTCCTGGAAGAACAGGAAGACGGCGAAGAATTTGAGAGCGCAAATGGCGGCGGCCAACGGCAGGGACGGGATGGCGGACGCGAAGGCGGTCAGGCGCGGGAAGCGCGTCCCAGGCAGCCACAGTCAGAACCGCAGGCGGAGATCAGAACTGAGCGTGCCGGCGAGGGGACGGCAGATGATTCTGACTCCCCGAGCGGGACGCGTCGCTGGCGCGGACGCCGTGGACGCAAGCGGGGATTCCGCCCGCGCGGGCAGCAGGATGAGACCCGCCAGGGCGAACCGGGCAGAGACGTTGCCGGCACGCCTCGTTCCATTCAGGTGGTCGACGAGCCGTTCGAAGCCGAGCCTGAAGCAGCACAGGAGTATCGCGCTCCAATCGCGGCTCAAACCGCGACTCCGGCTGCGGGTCAGCGGATATTATTGCCGGGCGAATCGCTTTCGAAGTACGGTGCGACGTCTACTGTTGAAACGAGGGAATCGGAAGCGCCAGCGCAGCCGCCACAATTCAAAACCAACTACACGGCTCCCAAGCCCTCGACGCTGATTGAGACCCCGATCCAGTGGGACGGCGGAGCACTGATGCCGGGCGAGTCTCTTTCGCGGTATCGCGGACCGGAAAGAAACGAAACCCCTGTATTCGAGCCTGCGGTTGAGGTTCCTGCTACGGACGCCACCGCGATTGCTGTTGAGGAAGAGCGGGCGGCGGTTGCGGAAAGCCGTCCGGAATCGTATGAGCATGTTTTTGAGCATGACGAAGTACTCGTACACGAGTTGCCGACGTCGGGATTTACCGAAGAGCGCGTGGAGTCGATCACCAAGCCGGTAACTGTTGAGCCAGTATCTGCTGATTCAGAGGCTGCGGTACATGCTGAGCCGGAGACGATCGAAGTCGTTCACACGCCGGAGCCGCACGCCGATTTTGAAGATGTTGAGATCCAGGAAGAAGTTCACGAGTTTGAGCCGGAGAGTGCGTCGGCCTCGCATCGGATCGATCCTGCGCCGCCGATCGAGTATCGCGTATCGAGCGTGATCGAAGAGGAAGAGCCCGTCGCCGAGGCGGACGTCGAGCATATTGTCGAGGAAGTTCGTGAAGGGAGTCCGATCGAAGCGCATGCAACCGCTGAGACTGTCGAGTATCCGGTCGAAGAGCACGATGCTCAGGCCACGGAAGTCGCCGACCAGCTCTTCGGATTTGCTCCGGGCTCGGGCGTGCTGGAAGAGGAATTGATCGATGATGAGGAGTACGACTTCGAGCCGATTCACGGGCACACCGATGAGCACGACAGTGAAGATCTGGAAGAAGAAACGCTCGATCAGACGGGAGCAGAGCTGGGCGAGATGGTGCGGGAAACGCATCTGAACCAGCGGCTGTCGAACGGTCCGGGACCAGAAGTTGAAGAAGAAGATCTCGAATTCGGCGAAGCCGAGGTCGGTGAGGAGAACGGAGAGGAAAACGGCGACGAGGACGACGAGGAAGATGAGAGCGAAGCCGGTGGGTCGAACGGGAGTGTCGTAAGCACGGCAACAGCGACGCCGCAGCGCGACGGAGACCGCGGTGCAGATCGTAAGGGCGGGCGTCGCGGAGATCGCCGTGGCGACCGGCGCGGCGGACGTCAGGGTGGGCGTGGAGGTCATCAGGGCGGACGCAGACAATCAGCCCAGATGATGGATCTCCCGATCATTAGTGATTTATTGAAGCAGGGCCAGGAGATCCTGGTTCAGATTGCCAAGGAGCCGATCGCAAAGAAAGGCGCACGCATCACCAGTCATATCGCCCTTCCGGGGCGCTTCCTGGTTTTCATGCCAACCGTGAATCACGTAGGCGTGTCGCGCAAGATTTCGTCCGACGAAGAACGCCAGCGCTTGAAGCGGATTCTGATCAGCGAAAAGGGCGAAGCTTCGGGCGGATTCATCGTGCGCACCGCAGCCGATGGCGCGAGCGAAGATGAGCTGCGTGCCGATCTGCGCTTCCTGATCAGCCTATGGAGCGAGATCAAGCAGCGCGAGGAGTCGAGCAAGGCTCCGGCGCTGATCTATCACGATCTGAACCTGGTAGAGCGCGTGCTGCGTGACCAGGTGAGCGACAACTTCTCGGCCATCTGGGTGGACAACGAGATGGAGTACGAGCGGACAGTGCGCTTCCTGAACCGCTTCCAGCCTTCGCTGGTGCGGCGCGTGAAACTCTACACCAAGGAGACACCGCTATTCGAGCAGTTCGGCATTCAGGACGAGATTACAAAGGCCTTGAAGTCGAAGGTGTGGCTGAAGTCGGGCGGATCGATCGTGATCAACCAGACAGAAGCGCTGGTGGCGATCGACATCAATACCGGAAAATATGTCGGCAAGACGGCGCGCCTGGAAGACACGATTCTGAAGACAAACCTCGACGCGATTCCTGAGATCGTTCGTCAGATTAGGCTGCGTGACCTGGGCGGCATCATCGTGATCGATTTTATCGATATGGATGAGCGCAAGAATCGCCACAAGGTGATGGCCGCGCTCGAAGAGGCTCTCAAGGCGGACCGCGCTCCGTCGAAGGTGCTGCAGTTCAATGATTTTGGCCTGGTCGCAATCACCCGCAAACGCGTGAAGCAGTCGCTCGAGCGGACGCTCAGCACCCCCTGCCCAATCTGTACGGGAACGGGAATGGTGAAGAGTCCGACGACGGTGGCAAACGAAATCTTCGTGGAATTGCGCAAGATGCAGCGCCATCTGGAGGGCCGCGATGTGATGCTGCGCGTGAATCCCGAGGTGGTAAAGACGCTGAAGGCGAACAACGCCCGGTGGCTGAATGAGCTCGAAGAGATGATTGGCAAGACGATTATCGTGAAGAGCGATGCGGCGCTGCATCCGGAGCAGTTCGACATCCACTAGCGCCGATTTTCGAAAACCGCAGAGGCTGGGTATAGTCCCGGCCTTTGCTATTTACGAAAAAGACAACAGATTGCACGTCTAAAACGTCTAAACGGTGTTGTAGCAAGAAAAGGGAGCACCCCACGCGCGGCTCTCATACATTGATTACTTTGAGGAGCCTTCATGGTTGAGAACTGCCGTTTTTCGCGGTCGCTTGTAGGCCGCATCGCCGTTGCCGCTTCTGCCGTTGTGCTGGCCGCTGTGCCTTATGCAGCGAAGGCGCAAACCGACGCCAACACACCTTACAACGGTCATCAATATGCAAGCTCTGCTGACTACTCAAGCTCGCTGGACTGGAAGTCGTACCTGCGCAACGATGACGCCGTTGGAGATGGACTGGGCGGATCGGCCAGCCCGACTCCGCAATATGGCCAGTCAGGCAATCCACATTATCCGGAATCGACCAGCCGCTGGAGTCACGTCGCGCTAGAAGCAGGCGTGGGATTCACGGCTCCCGTAGGCAATACCGCGCACGGGTGGGAGACCTATGGCTACAACATAAAGGCCGGCGCTGGATGGAACTTCACCAAACATCTGGGTGTGCTGGTGGAGTATCAGTGGAATCGCGATAAGATCCCGGGGAGTACGCTCACGCAGCTGGCCATCGTGAGCGGTTCGAATGTGCCTTTTGGCGGAAACGTGAATACGTGGTCGTTCACCATCGACCCCATCTTCTATCTTCCTGTTACCAAAAAGACGGGAGCGTATATCACGGGCGGCGGTGGCTTCTATCGCAAGGTTACGAACTTCACTGCTCCGGTGCTGGGAGAAAGCTGTTATTACTACTGCTACATCGGCTATTTCCCGACGACCATCGCTCATTCTTCGAGCAATCAGGGCGGTTTGAATATCCGCGCAGGCTTCTACTGGAAGGCGTTTGGCGAAGACAGTAACGCAAAGCTCTTCGCAGAAGCCGGGTACCTCTGGGTGGATTCACCGGTGGCGAGCAATTCGGATCCATACGGCTCGGGTACCTCAAGCCTGGTTCCGGTGACATTTGGGATTCGATTCTAGGGGGATCGACGAGGAGGTGGATCCGCGGGTCCACCTTTTTTCGTGCACACAAAAGCTTATTTTGCGCCGGCCATAATCTTTTCCACCGCATCGGCGTCTTTCGGCAGTGCGCACGTCAGGCACTCCAGCTTGCCGTTGGGATTTGCGTAAAAGACGTCTTCGATGCGCACGCCGATCTTTTCTTCAGGGATGTAGATTCCGGGCTCGATGGTGAAAACCATTCCAGGTTGAATCGGCTTCGAATAATCCCAGGGATCGTGCACGTCGATACCCACGGAGTGGCCGATACCGTGGATGAAGTATTTGCCCAACAGCTCGCCATGCAGATCCTTGCCGTGGGCGTTCATGTAGTTCCAGGCGATAGTGTCAAGTGAATCGGGACGCCGGTGGGCGGGGTCGTTAATGTACGACGTGCCGGCGACGAAGGCATCCATGGCGGCCTTCTGCGCTCCCTTTACAATGTCGTAGATTTCGCGCTGGCGTGCGGTGAAATGGCCGTCAACAGGCACGGTACGCGTGATGTCCGACGCATACATGGAGTACTCACCGGCCGCATCAACGACGACCACATCGCCGCTCTGCATGGTCTCGCTGTTGTTCGAGTAGTGCAGGACAGTCGAATTTTTTCCGGAACCGACGATGGGGGCGTAGGAGACGCGCTCGCAACCGTTCTCCATCAATTTTTCAATGATGATTCCGGCGACCGCGTCCTCGGTCGCGCCGGGATGTACGGCGCGCATCATGGCTAACTGCGCTTGGATGGAAGCGTCGCTGGCTTTGTGGAGAAGAGCGATTTCGCCCGGATCCTTGATGGCGCGGAGCTGGTCAGTGAGGTCGCGGACGTTGAGGAACGCAGGCGGCTGATCGAGGCCGAGAGTAGTGGCGGTCCACGCAACGAGGGACTTCGCCTGCGCCGTCTCGGGCTCGCTCCAGAGGGTGCGGAAGGCGAGTGGATTCTGCCTGGCAAGATCGTTGAGCAAGGAAGGCAGCTCGCTCATCGTCTTGACTTCGTCAACGCCGGCTGTGCCAGTTGCGCCGGGAGTATCCGCGCCGAGCTTCTCACCGGTGTAGCGCTCCATGCGCATGTTGCGCGTGGGTAGGAAAAGAACCTCGCGATAGGGGTGTGCAGGGCCAGGACTGTCCGCCGACGTTGCCGACTCGACGAGCAGCGCGGCTCCGGGCTCATTCCAGCCGGTTAGATAGTAGAAGTCAGCGTCCTGGCGGTACGGCATGAAGTCGAGTTGGGGTTGTTCGGCGGCGAAGAGGACGGCGACTCCCCCATGGAGCTTTTCAGCCAGGCTTACCCGGCGAGCGTGGTAGACCGTGCTGGGTTGGCGGTCAAGAGCAAAGGCGTGCATCGAGGTGAGTACGACGCTGAAAAGCACCAATGCGCGAAGGATGGATTTCATAAGGCCAGTCTACGCTATGAGTTGCAAGGAGGGTTCGGACAGGGTACCACCCGTGACCAAAGTACAAGGTCCTTTCGTTCCTCGACGATAGATGGGGTTTGGCATACCATCATGGCTCTGGAGAAAGCCTTCAGGTTCAGGGCGTGTACTGGCCGGCTCGCTGAACGTCGAAGGGCTGGCTCATGGTCCGCAAAGTTTACCCTCCCCCTGCTTACCGTGGCACCCGCCCTGAGCCTGGCGGCTATTTCGAGGAGCGGCTGTACTCAGTGAGTGGAGTCCCCTGATTCGAAACGGGCCACGCGTTGAGCCACGGTGCTACCGTGACGTGCGCCTGTCTTACACACCCACTGGGTACGGCTTAGGCGAAGACTCGTCCACATTTGCGCCCGAGCGCCAGTGTTCGAAGCGGCCCTGGAAGAGCGACAGCAAACCCGTATACCAATATCCCACCACAAAGAGAAGCAGGAACGGGATGGTGAAGTAGTTCTCGTTGGTCCAGGCGTACCAGATGGTCAGAGCGAAGTAGCACCCGATGCCGAGCTCGATCCAGGGGACGATGCCCAAACGCTTGCGGTACTTGGCAGCGTGCGCCTTCTCACCGCGCTTCTCCACCCGGTATTTCGGTGTGCGCTTGAACGCGCTCTGGATACCGAAGAGGGCTTCAATAACGGCGCGCGTATTCGTGATCGTGAGCCCGATGCCGAGCGACATGAGGAAGGGCAGATAGAGAAATGTCCTGTACCAGCGGTGGGGATAAAGCTCTTTCTGCGAGACCAGATAGAAAGACGAGATAGAAAACGTTGACGCCATGAAGAGCGGCAGATCGATGAGCAGCATCTGGAACCAGCCCTGGTAGAAGCGAATCACCATGGCAGGCATGAGGAGCACGGACAGCACAATCATGAGCGGATAGCTGAGGTTCGCGGTGAGGTGGTACCAGGCTTCGAGCTTGGTGTGCCAGGGCTGATCGCTCTTGAGGACGCGGGGCAGAATTTTCTTCGAGGTCTGGATGAGGCCCTTGGCCCAGCGCGCCTGCTGGGTCTTGAAGGCGGTCATCTCTATGGGCAGCTCGGCGGGACACTCAACATCCTGCAGGTATTTGAATTTCCAGCCTTTAAGCTGGGCGCGATAGCTAAGGTCGGTGTCCTCGGTGAGGGTGTCGTGCTGCCATCCACCGGCTTCGTCGATGACGTTGCGGCGCCACATGCCGGCGGTTCCGTTGAAGTTGAAGAAGACGCCGGCGCGTGAGCGGCCTCCGTGCTCGAGGACGAAGTGACCGTCGAGGAGGATGGCTTCGACCTGGGTGAGGAAGCTGTAATCGCGGTTGAGGTGGGTCCAGCGGGTCTGCACCATGCCGATTTCCGGCTGGGCGAAGTGGTGGATGACCTTCATCAACCAGTCGCGCGGCGGCACGAAGTCGGCGTCGAAGATGGCGACGAATTCGCCGCTGGCGGTTTTAAGGCCTTCGTCGAGGGCTCCGGCCTTGAAGCCGTAGCGATTGGTGCGGTGCAGGTAGACGATGGGGTGGCCGAGGGCCCGGTAACGCGCACAGATGGACGCGGCGACCTCTTTGGTTTCGTCGGTAGAGTCGTCGAGGACCTGAATTTCCAGCAGTTCGCGGGGGTAGTCGAGATTCGTGCACGCGTCAATGAGACGGTCGATGACGAATTGCTCGTTGAAGATGGGCAGCTGGACGGTGACGCGGGGAAGCTGCTCGAAATGGCATGGCGGCTCTTTAGCGGCGTTCTTGCGGTGCTTGTAGTAGAGGTAAACAAGCTGGTACCGATGCATGCCGTAAAACGCCAGGATGATCATCACGATGAAGTACGGGATGAGCAGCGAGGTATCGAACCAGTTCCAGCGGTAGAGATGCTCGAAGGTGTGGTCGCCGTAGTGGTAGCGAAGGTAGTGGCGGAGATCATGCTTCGGCTGGAGAAGCGCGAGGGCCTGCACGGCGGGCATAAGGCGGGCTGCAAAGGATGGAATCACGTGTTCGAGCAGGTCCGTGCCTCCGTTAGGGATCACCGGATATTGTACGGGGGATCGGAAATCCAAGGACATCCGCCGGTAGCTGGGTCGCTTAGTTCAGGAACATCGTCCGATACAGCGTGTCGCGCTGGACGGGCTTAAAACCGGCGTCGCGGATGATACGGCGGAGTTCTTCTTCAGTGGTGTGGTTCGAGGTTCCGGCGGCCTTGACGACGTTCTCTTCGAGCATGACAGAGCCGACGTCGTTGCCGCCGAAGCGCAGGCCGAGTTGCAGGACCTTGAGTCCCTGCGTCACCCAGCTTGATTGCACATTCTCGATGTTGTCGAGGTAAAGGCGGGAGATGGCAAGGACTTTCAGGTATTCGACCGATGTGGCCTCGTCCCAGCCGCGTCCGCCGAGAGCGGTGTTGTGGGGCTGGAAGCTCCAGGGGATGAAGGCGGTGAATCCGCCGGTCTCTTCCTGCAGGCGGCGCACCTGCTTGAAGTGGTTCACGCGGTGTTCGTAGGTTTCGCCTACACCGAACATCATCGTCGCGGTGGTGCGCATGCCCAACTGATGCGCGGTGCGGTGGACCAATAGCCAGTCTTCGGTTCCGCACTTCAGGCGGGCAATACGGTGGCGGACTTCGTCATCGAGAATTTCGGCTCCGCCGCCGGGGATGGAGTCGAGGCCAGCGTCGCGCAGGCGCATGATGGTATCGCGCACGGAGAGGTTGCTGTATTCGGCGATGGCCAGAATTTCGGAAGCGGAAAAGCAGTGCAGCCAGATCTGCGGGAAACGCTGTTTGATGCCCCTGAGCAGGCGCTCGAACCACTCGATTTTAAGATCCGGGTGCAGGCCGCCCTGCATGAGGACGCCGGTGCCGCCCATCTCCAGCGTTTCGGCGATCTTGGCGTAGATGGTTTCGAAGTCGAGGATGTATCCCTCGCTTGCGAGCTTTCCCTTGAGCGGACGGTAGAAGGCGCAGAACGTGCAGTACTCGGTGCAGAAGTTGGTGTAGTTGATGTTGCGATCGATGATGTAAGTGACCACGCCTTCCGGGTGAAGCTTGCGGCGCATGGCGTCCGCATCCATGCCGAGCCCGATGAGATCGTCGGAGTGGAAATAATCCAGAGCCTGCTGGCGGGTGATCGACATAGCTCAATCTTAGAGGATATTCGGCGCGGGTTTCAATCAGATACCTTTCTCCATGCGGGCAAGGAGTCGAGGCCTGAGCTTTCATATCGCCAGAAAATCTGCCCGATTCGAAATCTATGCAGGTCAGTCGGACACATTCCGCTGATTCGTTTCACGCACCTGCAGCGACTAAATGGCCACTGGCTGGTAAAATTGCGGCAGGTTCTTCTGGCCCCACGGCTCGCACGCACGGCCGGTCTCAAGCTTCTGAAAAGCACATCGATTCTGTCAACGAACCCAATCCCAGGGAGCGATTTCTCTTATGTCACTGAACAGGACTGCGAAGCCGCGTCATCCTTTCGTCTTCACCGCCTTTCTGCTCACGCTGCTTGCGTTCGCTGCGGGAAGTGTCTGCCCCGCCGGGGAGCTGATTGGATCTCCTCAGACGAAGAAGGACGATCCGAAGCCTCCTCCGGATGTCATCGTCTTTACGAATGGCGATCAGCTATCGGGCACGTTTGTGCGCGAGGTGGGCGGGACCGTCACCTTCCATAGCGACATTGTGGGAGACATCAACATCGCCTGG
>JABCZC010000110.1 GCA_013289875.1 Acidobacteriota bacterium
AATAGTTTCCTATCACGCTGGATTCCCCCTTGCCGTCTTCGGACCGGACAGCTCGGGGACCTTCACGAGCAATGACGGGGCCGGACCTGGTTCCGCTCGCCCGAACTGCAATGGTGCGGTCCAGTACACCCGCCAACTGATCGACGTTCCAGGCGTGGGCAATCAACTCCAATGGTTCTCGAATGCAAATGGCACATTCACACCGGAGGCGCCCGGGACCTTTGGTACCTGCCCGGCGCAGGGCCCGGTTATCGGGCCTCACTACGTGGACGTGGATCTGAGTCTGCAAAAAAACTTCCGGTTTAGCGAATCAATGCGGCTACAGTTTCGCGCCGACTTCCTGAACGCATTCAACCATCCCAACCTGGCCGCGCCGAATATGTTCTACAACACAACCGCTAACACTTTCGGCAACATCACCGGCAGTCAGGATCCGAGGAACCTCATGTTTGCGCTCAAGTTCTATTTTTAGACTTGCTAATCGCTTCTCAAAAGGCAGCCGCCACAAAACGTTTGCCTTTTCTTGCATCCCAAATCACAGGATAAGTACTCTGAAACGCCCTTGTGTCCAGCGAACGACTACTGGTTACCCGGTTGGCCAGAAACGGGCTCCGAGGAGGTCAACGGTGATCTCTCCGCGAAGCCGACTTCTGGCACAGAATAAAGGGCCTGTATCACCGAACTAGTAGCCGCCTTGTCGGCGACCACGCCGATGCGCGTCCCGCATGGAGCTTTGGATCGTTCGATTGTGGTATCTGCGCTCTGTGGTTTCGTGATCGCGGCCGACATAGACCCGAATGAGCCATCTCCGGTCACCACGTGCGATGATCTGGCCAACTTTGCGAGCCATAGAGAGTTTCCTCCTGGCTCGCAAAAAGACACCCACATCCCGCACACCACCTGATCATGAAAGGGCGTATTCATCAGTTATTAGGAAAATGATGGCTTATGGGCCGTCAGTCGATACAGTCCCCCTTCCGATCCCATCATCGCTGTAGTTGTTGTGGAAAACGAGACTAGTTTCCGAACGCGAGTTCCTCGTCCAATTCTGGCGAACCTGCTAATGACCGGACCAGCTTGCTGATGCTATGGGCGACACCGAATGACTCTGCGACCGCGGACGTGTCGAGCAGTCCGAGTCCGCACGTCGCGGTGATCATTGCCCGTTGAGCAAATTTCTGGGGATCACCAGCCAGGGACGCGGCTTTCAGCCATCGAAGGAAGATGCTCGCCGAATCGACAGCGTTCACTCCGTGTCTTGTGGGGACTATTCCATAAGCCACCGTTCCACCCTGTTGCATGAAGTCCAAAGCATGCCAGTCGGCAAAGAAAGAGTCCAGTCCTTCATGGGCATCGAAGGAGATGATGTCCGGTTGCACGCGGCACATGCGCTCGAAGGGCCGCGCCGCACAGCAATGTAGGCCGGCATAGGCTCCGCGACTTCGCACGCCTGCGAGCGTGGCCGTCAATGCGTTGAGTCGTTTTTCCTCGGAAACGGCATTCGACACTGGCGCGTCCAAGCACAAGGCCGGTTCATCCACAAACAGCAGCACCGGCAGTCCAGCCGATTGCAGGCGATCTATCTGCCAGGCGATGATCTGCGAGACATGGAATGCGATGGCTGCAAAAAGTGTTGGATCGGCGAGGAACGGCCGGCCCTCATGGAACAGATACGCCGACAGCGTGATCGGGCCCTCGAACTGTCCCTTGACGGCGATTGCGGAGCTGAAGAGACCCGACGACAATGCTTCTTCAAACGCGCCGAAGCCGGCTGCGTTTGCTGGTGTCAACTCCCCGCTACTCCGGTGAAGAATTTCGAGAACCGAGTCGATCTGGCCTTCTTTCACCTGATAACCGTAGCCTTCATCACGAGGCTCAATTAGGTTTTCGACAATACCGAGGCCTTGGCCGACGATACTCTCCTGTTGTGAGAGTTGAGGCAACTGCGGCCAAAAAGGAACCTCCGATGAGAATTCCGCAACGGAACGAATTGCCGAAGTGGTCGACGTGAGAGGCAGGCTGCCGATGCCGGTGACCGCGCCCGACGCGACGAAGGGCATTCGGTTAGTGTGAGACTTCATGGCTGTTGTGTGCACTCGTTCTCGATTCTCCGTTCCAAAAGTCCCTTGGATTCAACGGTATCACGATTACCCAGCTGATAACACCCGCAACAGCTTGGACATAGCGCCTATCGCTATAATGTAAGGAGGCAGATTTTGTGGAAGTGTCGCTAGGTTAAGGCTGAAGCGAAGGCTGTCCGAGATCATCGAAGGGATATGACGAGAGCTCACCAACATCCGCTTGGAAAGATCCTCGACAGTCGAATCGCCATCATCGACGGAGCGATGGGCACGACCATCCGCACCTACGGCATGACGGAAGCGGATATCCGGGGAGAGCGATTCAAAGACTCGAAGAAGGAACTTCTGAACAATGGTGACATCTTCTCGCTGACCAAGCCAGAAATGATTGGCGACATCCATCGTCGGTTTCTGGAAGCTGGGGCGGACATCATTGAGACGAACACCTTCGGGGCCACCAGCATCACCCAGAGCGAATTCTTCGTTGACGATCCGCGAGAGCGCGGCGGCCGGAAGGATCCAGCGTTCTATCAAAAGGTCATTGATGATCCGTTTCTTGGAACTGTGGCGTGGGACATCAATGAGCAATCGGCCCGGCAGTGCCGTGAATTGGCCGATCGTATCGGAACTGCAACCTCGCGTCAGCGATTCGTGGCGGGGGCGATTGGTCCGCTGACCGTCTCTCTTTCGAACTCGCCTGACGCCGACGATCCGGGCTTTCGGGTGGTCACCTTCGATCAGGTCAAAGCCGCTTACGCGCAGCAGGTTCGCGCCCTCATGGCTGGGGGCGTAGACTTGCTCTTGATAGAAACGATCTTTGACTCGCTGAACGCCAAGGCCGCGCTCGTCGCAACTCGCGAGGTGTTCGATAAGGAAGGCAAGGAACTGCCAGTCATGATCTCGGCGGCGGTGGGGCGCGGCGGCGAGACGATGATCTCGGCGCAGACGACTGAGGCGTTCTGGAACGCGGTGCGGCATGTGAAACCGTTGTCAGTGGGCCTCAACTGTTCTCTCGGCCCCGATCTGATGTATCCATTTCTGGAGGAGCTCTCGGAAAAAGCGGACGTGGCGATCTCCTGCTATCCGAATGCTGGGTTACCGAATCCGCTTTCGGAAACGGGCTTCGATCTAGGGCCGCAAGACATGGCTCGTTATCTGGGTGACTTTGGGCGGGGAGGTTTGATCAACATTGCCGGCGGCTGCTGCGGAAATACTCCTGAGCACATCGCGGCGATCGCGAAAGCGCTCGAAGGCCAGCCGCCGCGAAAGTTCGACCCGGCAAACTCCGAAGAATCCTACGCCGGCCAGATCGAGAGTCCAGCGTGAGCGAATCAGACGGCGCAAGCGCGCCCCAGCTCGCGAAGGCAAAGCCACTCCGCCTGTCGGGATCGCAGCCCTTCACCCAGCAGCCTGGTGTCTACATCATGATAGGGGAGCGGACCAATGTCGCCGGTTCGCCCAAGTTCGCCAGACTGATCAAAGAAGGCAAATATGAAGAAGCGGTAAGCGTCGCCCGACAACAAGTCGAGAATGGGGCGAACGTCCTCGACATCTGCATGGACGAGGGCATGATCGATGGCGTCACGGCTATGACACGCTTCCTGCAGTTGCTCGGGAGTGAGCCGGAAATCGCGAAGGTCCCCTTCATGGTGGACTCCTCGAAATGGGAAGTCATTGAAGCGGGCCTGAAGTGCATGCAGGGCAAGGGCATCGTCAATTCGATTTCGCTCAAAGAAGGCGAAGAAAAATTTCGCCAGAATGCTGCGAAAGTTCTGAAATACGGGGCAGCCGTGGTGGTAATGGCCTTTGACGAACAGGGACAGGCCGCGACTTACGGGGAGAAGATCCGCATTTGCGAGCGCGCTTACCGCATACTCGTCGATAAAGTGGGCTTTCCGCCTGAAGACATTATCTTCGATCCCAATATCCTCACCGTTGCGACCGGGATGGAGGAGCACAACAACTACGCGGTGGACTACATCAACGCCACGCGATGGATCAAAGCAAACCTGCCGCACGCGAAAGTGAGCGGTGGTGTCTCGAACATCTCATTCAGTTTTCGCGGCAACAACAAGGTTCGCGAAGCCATTCACTCCGCGTTTCTTTATCACGCCATCGCAGCCGGCATGGACATGGGCATCGTGAACGCTGGCATGCTTGAGGTCTATGAAGAGATTGAGCCAGAACTCAAGGCGCTGGTCGAGGACGTGCTGCTGAACCGCCGTCCCGATGCCACCGAGCGACTGGTGGATTACGGCGAGAAGCTCAAGGGCGTGGGCAAGGCAGTAAATGAAAAGAAGGCCGAAGAATGGCGCAACGGTACGGTCGAGGAGCGTCTCTCTCATGCTCTGGTAAAGGGGATTGATACACACATTGAAGCTGACGCCGAGGAAGCTCGCGTCAAACTGGGCCGCCCTCTGCTAGTCATCGAAGGCCCGCTCATGGCAGGTATGAGCGTGGTGGGCGATCTGTTTGGTGCCGGCAAGATGTTCTTGCCCCAGGTAGTCAAGTCTGCGCGCGTGATGAAGAAGGCCGTGGCGCACCTCACGCCCTTCATGGAAGCCGAGAAGGAAGCCAGGGCTGCGGCGGGGGAAGTGGTCAAGGCGCAGGGAAAAATCGTATTGGCGACGGTGAAGGGCGATGTTCACGACATTGGCAAGAATATTGTCGGGGTCGTCCTCGCCTGCAATAACTACGAGGTGATCGACCTGGGGGTAATGGTCCCGTGCGAAAAGATTCTCGAACGCGCCAAGGCGGAAAAGGCGGACATGATCGGACTCAGTGGGCTGATCACTCCCTCTCTCGACGAGATGGTCCATGTGGCCCGAGAGATGGAGCGTCAGGGCTTCAAATTGCCATTGCTCATTGGCGGCGCAACCACGAGTCGGGCACACACGGCCGTCAAAATCGCGCCGCATTATAGTCAGCCCGTAGTCCACATCCTCGACGCCAGCCGAGCAGTGCCCGTCACTACCAGCCTTCTTAGCGACGAAGGTAAATCTGCGTTCGTGGAGCGGCATCGCGCCGATTACGAGGCGCTGCGCAAAGCCCACTCAGCGCCGACGGTAAGTGTGGTTTCACTTGAGGATGCCCGGAAAAGGCGGACTCCGATCGAATGGCGCGCGGAGGACCTACCCACGCCTAGATTCACAGGTGTGCGGGTGCTGAACAACTTTCCACTCTCGACACTGCGCGAATTCATTGACTGGAGCCCGTTCTTCCATACCTGGGGGTTGAAAGGAATTTATCCTCGGATTCTCGAACATGCGGAGCATGGTGCGCAGGCACGCCAAGTCTTCAGCGAAGGCAACGCTCTCCTCGATGTCATCATTGACAAGAAATTGATCACAGCGCGAGGCGTATACGGTTTCTTTCCCGCCGGAGCTGTAGGCGACGATGTTGAGCTCTACACGGACAATACACGTCAAGAAGTTCTCGAACGATTCCATTTCCTCCGCCAGCAGTCGAACAAGGAGGGCAGCGAGCCGTGCCGGTGTCTCGCCGACTTCATCGCGCCCAAGGGGACGGGGCTGCCCGATCATATCGGCGCGTTCGCGGTTACCAGCGGCATCGGCTTGAAGGAACTGTGCGACTCGTATAGAGGTAAGCACGACGACTACAACGCGATCATGGCGGAGGCCCTTGCCGATCGCCTGGCTGAGGCATTCGCCGAATGCTTGCACAAACGCGTGCGTGATGAATGGGGCTATGGTTGTGCAGAGGGCCTGAGCAACGCGGATCTCATCCAAGAAAGGTACCGAGGCATCAGGCCGGCCGCAGGTTACCCGGCATGCCCGGATCACACGGAAAAGGGTCCGCTCTGGCGTTTGCTCGATGTGCGCGCGAATACTGAAATGCTGATTACTGAGTCGTTTGCAATGTGGCCGGGATCGAGCGTCAGTGGGCTCTATTTCGCCCATCCGGAATCGAGATATTTCAGCCTCGGCAAGATCGACCGCGATCAGGTCGCCGACTACAGCAAACGCAAAGGAATGAGCCTAGATGAGGTCGAGCGATGGCTCGGGCAAAACCTGAATTACGACCCGAAATAGCTCCTGATCTCCGGTTCAACCCCAGCTGTTGCCCCGTTTCGTCGGAAATCCGCAGAGCAAATGCGACGCCCTCAGCCATCTGCGCGGACTGCTTCGGTTGTGCCGACTTCCCGTTCCTAATGCAAACTTCCTCGAGGCCCGTTTCGCGCTAGTTTGAGTTGCCCTATGCCGAGATCCTGCCTGAATACAAGGCCATCCCGACAACGGCGTCCATCTGCAGCGCGTCGAGCTGGTCAATTTCTTGCTGCGTTGTGATGCCGCCAGCGACGGCCAGCTGTCGCGAAGTGGCCTGCCTTATTGCATGCACAGTCCGCAGCGGAATTCCACCCATCAAGCCTTCGGTATCGATGTGCGTGTAAAGAAAAGTGCCGCAGAAGGGTTCCAGTACCCGAATCATGTCAAACGCGGTAACGGCAGTCTGTCGGCGCCAGCCGTCGATCGCAACTCGGCCGCCTCGCGAATCAAGAGCAAAGACGAGCGCCGCGGCGCCGAGTGCACTTTCCAGCGCATCCGCGTACTGCGTGTTGACCTTGCCATTCTGCAACAACGCCGAACCGAGGATGACCCTGCGCGCGCCGGCTTCTAAAAGCTCTCTTGCTGTTGCGAGGCCGCGAATCCCGCCACCTACCTGGCAGTTGAGCCGTTTCACAATCTGGTTCACCAACGGTCGGTTGCTCCCACTACCCCGAGCTGCGTCAAGGTCAATCACCTGCACCAACGGATACCTGGAGAAGCGCTCGATCCAATATCCGAAGTTGTCGAACTCCAGGGCTTTCTTCTCACCCTGAACCAACTGCACTATCTTGCCGCCCATCAGGTCAATCGACGGAATCAGCATGGCCACCTCACCGAAACGCTGGCATGGTGCAGTTTGTGTTTCAGTTGCGCGACACTCTCGATACCGAAGTGAAAAATCGACGCGGCCAGAGCCGCGTCTGCGCATCCTTCACGAAACACCTGGATAAAGTCGAGCGCGGATCCCGCGCCCCCGGAAGCAATAACAGGGATCGAGACTGCCTCTGCCACTTCGCGCACTAATTCGCAGTCGAATCCCGATTGAGTTCCGTCCCGGTCCATCGAAGTCAGAAGGATCTCGCCTGCTCCGCAAACAGCCGCTTCCCGCGCCCATCGAATCACATCCCGGCCCGTGGGCACGCGTCCACCGGCGGTGAACACTTCATAGCCTCCATTGACCTTTCTGGCGTCGATGGCGACCACAACGGCTTGCGAACCGAATCGCCCTGCGATCTTGCCGATCAGCGTTGGATCGCGAACTGCGGCCGAGTTGATCGCGATCTTGTCTGCACCCGCATCGAAGACCGCGGCTGCATCGTTCAGCAATCGAATCCCGCCTCCCACGGTGAACGGAACAAACAGGGGGCGCGCAGCCTTGCGGACCACCTCCAGCAGAGTGTGCCGGTTGCCGCTGGTCGCGGTGATGTCGAGCAGCACGATTTCGTCCGCACCACTACGTGCGTGGGCCGTCGCACACTCCGCGGGGTCGCCGGCGTCCCGCAAATTCTTGAAACGCACGCCCTTCACGACGCGGCCACCATCCACGTCGAGGCAGGCGATGATGCGCTTGGTCAACACATCAGACCTCGCAGAAATTCTTCAGGATCGCAAGCCCCACGTCCCCCGATTTCTCGGGGTGGAACTGCACTCCGAAAATGTTCGATTGCTCGACGGAGGCAGTGAACCGCAGCCCGTATTCACTCGCCGCGCTCGTTGCTCCAAGCACAGGCGCGTGAAAGGAGTGCGTGTAGTAGACAAACGAATCTTGCGCGACGCCTCGCAGCAGCCGCGAACCCTTCAGCACTGTCAAAGAATTCCAGCCAACGTGCGGCGACTTTACCCAGGACGGAAACTCTCGGCATTTACCAGGAAAAATGCCCGCGCCTGCAAGCTCATTGCACTCCTCACTGCCGTCGAAAAGCCACTGCATCCCCAAACAAATTCCAAGAAAAGGCTTTTCCGCGGAAGCGGCCTGCAGCAAGACCTCGCGCAAGTCCGAGCGGTTCAAAGCTCGCAGAGAAGAAAAATGGCCCACTCCGGGCAGTACGATCTTCGCCGCCGCCGTCACGGTCTGAGACTGGTCTGTCACCACAACATCAGCCCCGAGGTAGTCAAACGCCTTCTTCACCGAATTCAGGTTGCCGGCGCCATAATCCACGATGGCGATCACAGAAGCCCCTTGGTGCTCGGGAGCATTCGTCCCAGGCGACGATCGCGGGAGCATGCCACACGCAGGGCTCGGGCGAATGCTTTGAAGAGCGCTTCGATCTTGTGGTGGCTGGAACGTCCGTATAGCACCCTGGCGTGAACATTGGCGCGAGCGCCGCGGGCAAAGCCTTCGAAGAAATCGCACACTAGTTCCGTTTGTAAATCTCCGACTCGCGCCGCGCGTACCCTGGTATCGACCACCGCCGCCGCCCGTCCGCCGAAATCGACAGCTGCCAGCCCGAGAGTCTCGTCCATGGGCATGACAAAGTATCCGGCCCGCAAAATGCCGCGACGATTTCCCAACGCGAGGTCGAAGACCTCGCCAAGAGCAATGCCTACGTCTTCGACGGTGTGGTGCTGATCCACTTCCAGGTCGCCCACCGCTTTGAGCTTCAGATCGAATCCGCCGTGCCGTGCAAGCAACTCCAGCATGTGGTCCAGAAAATGGATTCCAGTAGAAACGTTGTACTTCCCGCGTCCCTCAATGGTGAGCGCAATCCGAATCTCGGTTTCGGCGGTCGCGCGATGCAGCGTGGCCTTTCTCACGCGTTCACCTCACGATGTTCCCTGAGTTTCCCAAGCACTTCGCGCAGGGCGACAATCAGAGTCTGCGCATGTTCGAGAGAGCCGACAGTCAGGCGCACGCAACCATCGCAGGCTGGATCAGTGTGCCGATCGCGGACCAGGATTCCGTGGGTGCGCAACGCTTGAATGAATTCCGCGTGGGCCGCACCGACACGTGCCAGCACGAAGTTGGCGCGGCTCGGCCAGTAGCGCTGGCCAAGAGCTTTGAGCTCCTGCTGCAGTAGTTCGCGGCCGCGCTGCACCTCGCTGACATAATGTTCGACGTACGCCTGATCTCGAAGCGCCTCTGGCAACACTGCAAGCGCAACCGCATTGACGTTGTACGGCGAAGCGACGCGGCGCACCATTGCAATCTGGGCCGCATCCCCGGCGAGAATACCGATGCGAAGACCTGCTAATCCATAAGCCTTCGAGAATGTTCGCGCCACGAAGAGATTCGCCGGCCGCGCAGCGAGGTGAAGGATGGTCTCTCCGTGAAACTCAAAGTACGCTTCGTCCACCAGAACCGCGGCATGAGGCGCGGCCCGAGCCACCCGCAGCAGGATGTCGCATGCGACCGCCGTCCCTGTCGGGTTGTTAGGATTGGCCACCGCGATCAACCGTGTGCGTGAACTGATCCGCGAGAGCAGATTGTCCAGAGGAAAGGTGAAGTTCTCGCTAGAGGGAACCTGGACCACGCGAGCACCCTCGGCTTGAGCGAAGATCTCATACATGGCATAGGTGGGCACGACGATGATCGCCTCGTCTCCGGGCTCGAGATAGGTCGAGCACAGCAGGTGGATCGCTTCATCTACACCATTCGTGAGCAACACCTGAGACGGATCGAGTCTGAGAAAGCCAGCGACTTCGGCTTCGACCGGCTCGCGCTCTGGATAGCGGGCGAGCGTTTCGGAATCCAGCGAGCGCAACCGCGCCAACACACGCGGCGAGCAACCGATCGTACTCTCGTTGAAATCGAGACGCAGTCCTCGACGGCCAGCGAGGGGTGGCCGATAAGCATGCAAACTCTCCACTGCGGCACGGGCCTCAAGCATTAGAACACCTCATCCGCAATGATTCAGCGTGTCCGCGCAAACCCTCTGCTTCGGCTAGGGCAATGGCCGCTGGGGCGATTCGGCGAATGCCTTCGCGGGAGACTTCCTGGCACGAGATGATGCGAACGTAATCCAGAACGTTCAGGCCACCGCGCACACGCGCCATCGCTCCGGTCGGTAACACGTGATTCGGGCCCGAGACATAATCACCCGCCGACTGGGGCGTGAAGTCGTTCAGGAAAATCGAGCCGGCGTTTTGCACGTACTGTGCCAGAGCTGCGGGAAGCGTGAGATGCTCCGGCGCAATACAGTTCGCGGTCTCGACTGCCTGATCGAGAGAAGCAACCAACAGGATTGCCCCGCGACGGGAAAGTGCATCCGCAGCAATTGGATTTGCCCGCGCGCGCCGCTGCACTTCGGCCTGCACAGCTTTTGCCAATCCACGCGAACTTGTGATCAAGACACACAGTGCATCGGGATCATGCTCGGCCTGCGCCACCAAGTCACAGGCGATGAACGCAGGATTACCTTGTTCGCTGATAAATACAGCTTCAGTAGGACCGGCCAGGAACTCAATAGCGCAGTCGAACGCAACCATCTTCTTGGCCGCGGTCACATGCCGGTTGCCCGGACCGACGATCTTGTTGACACGTGGGATGCTCTCAGTCCCGTAGGTAAGCGCAGCAATCGCCTGGGCTCCACCCACACGATAGAATTCGTGCACGCGCAGAAATGCCGCAGCGGCCAAAGTCGCCTGGGCCGGACACGGTGACACCACACGAATCTGCGGGACGCCTGCAACCTGCGCCGGAATCACGGTCATCAGCAATGTAGAAGGCAACGGATAACGTCCGCCGGGAACATAGCATCCCACCGATTCCAGAGGCCGCACCAACTGCCCCACACAAACTCCAGGATG
>JABCZC010000111.1 GCA_013289875.1 Acidobacteriota bacterium
CTACTCGAAACCGGCCTCAGACGCGAAGCTGCTCTTTGTTCATCGCAAGGTTGCTGACGGAGACATTTACTTCGTCGATAACCGCGGCGATGAAGCGGCAAAAGTGGATGCAACCTTCAGGGTCACGGGTAAAGCGCCGGAATTATGGCATGCAGAAACCGGCAAAGCCGAGCCTGCTTCGTTCACGATTGCAGATGGGCGCACCACAGTACCCCTGAATCTGGAACCGTGGGGCACGGTCTTTGTCGTCTTCCGCCAGCCCGCTACGGCTACATCGCGAACGCTACCCAGCGTCGCAGAATCACAATTGTCCCCGGTTGATGGCCCATGGAGCGTGAGCTTCCAGCCGGATCGTGGAGCGCCGCCCTCCGTCACGCTCGATAGGCTCATTTCCTGGAGCGATAGCGATGACAAAGGCGTGAAGTACTTCTCCGGCACAGGGACGTATACCAAGACGATTCAGGCATCGGAGGACTGGTTCAAACCAGGCGCGAAGCTGTGGCTCGATCTGGGTGATGTGAAGAACCTTGCGGAGGTGACGGTAAACGGCAAATCGCTGGGCATCGTCTGGCATGCGCCCTACAGAGTGGATGCGACTACCGCACTTAAGCCGGGCGCGAACGAAATCACAATCAAAGTTACGAATGTGTGGGTGAACCGTTTGATAGGCGATCAACAACCAGACGCCACGACGAAATACACCTTCGCCGATGTCAAGCCTTACAAAGCAAACTCGCCTCTGCTGCCCTCGGGCTTGCTGGGACCGGTCGTCGTCGTAAAGACAATGACCGAAGACGGCAATGCAGAGCAAAATCAGGCACAGTGATTATTCTCGACAGGATCTTCGAAGGGGAACTGGAACGCGCGTGCATCGTCAAATCGGTCCTATCTCCCGCTGCTTGAAGTTCCATTCCTACAACCTGATCAACGGCAGGCATGCCACCGAGAACGGATATTTCAATATCGACGTGGTTCGAAAGGATTGGGCCTTCAAGGGCGTGCTGATTTCGGACTGATTCAAGCAGGCGTCAGTTATTGCGGCTCTGCTGCGACAGGAGACATTCGGTAAGGACCCCCACCAAGATGGGGAGGTTAGCAGCTGGCTAATCCGGCGTCACACCCGCAAAGAGTGCAGTGTCGTTCGTGGTAGAGATGTGCCCAGGAGCGGCCGCCAGCAGATAGCGTTCCATCGACAGAGTCTTGCGGAGAACATCTCCCACACGCTCAAGAACCCCGGCCTGTGTGCTGTGTTTGCGGAAGGCTGCGAACTTCACGTTGGCAAGGTCACCCAGCTCCAGCGTGAGCGAATAAGGCACAGTCGGAGCTTGCGTCAGTTCGGGCCGGTCTCGAACGTTGATAAACGGAGTGTTCGCGTAATAGAGCTTCTGTGGCGCGTAAGGCTGAAGGCCGCGCTCAAGCTGCTCCGGGAAGAACTCTGCCCTTCGCGCCCAGTGAAAGGCCGCAGTCGTGGCCATCGACACTATCGTATGGTCGCGATGTAGGTTGACGCCTCCGTCTCCGCTGAAGGTCAGAACGACTTGCGGCCGCACCGACCGCATGCGTTCGGCAATCACACCGGCGAGTTCGTAGAAGTTCTGCTGAGGCAGCGCGCCGTCCGGGTAGTGGAGGATCTCGCAGCGGCCAATCCCGAGAACGTCACACGCAGCCGATAACTCCGCGCGGCGCATGCGGCCGAGCTCGGCACCGTCCGCCGCATCGCCGCGATGATGAGCCGCCTGGCCCTCGGTCAGGCACAGCAGACTGGTCTCGACGCCGTCGCGATGCGCCATCAGGAGCGCGCCGCCGAAGGCTCCACTCTCGTCATCAGGATGTGCGGTTACGCAGAGAAGGCGGAAGGGCAAGCGCGGTCCTCGTCCGGGATTGGATTGTCTGGGATTGGCCCAACTGGGATTGCATTGTCCCACGGCAGCGATGTCTGCGCCACAGGACGGAAGCTTTTGCGATGCAACGGGCACGGCCCATGTTTCTCCAGCGCCGCCAAGTGCTGGGGTGTGCTGTAGCCCTTGTGAGAAGCCAGCCCGTACTGGGGGTACTCCTGGTCGAGCTCGCACATCCGCCGGTCGCGATACACCTTGGCGACCACCGATGCCGCCGCAATTGAAATCGATAGCGAGTCGCCATAGATAATGCTGGTCTGTGTACATTCGAGATCCAGCCTCATCGCGTCGATCAACAGATGGTCGGGCGCGAGCGCGAGCCTGCCGACGGCAGCCGCCATGGCAATGCGTGTCGCCTGATAGATATTTACGCGGTCGATGGTCTCCGCGTCGACCTCCGCGACAGCGATGGCCACGGCCTTGCGCTCGACGACTTTGACCAGGCGCTCGCGGTCCTCGCGTAGAAGCTGTTTCGAGTCACGCAGCCCGCGAATGCGCGTATCCGGCGGCAGAATGACCGCCGCAGCGACGACCGGTCCAAAAAGGGATCCGCGGCCCACTTCGTCCACTCCTGCGATGCGCGTCGCGCCCTGCAGCCGGGCCGCCTTCTCAAACTTGTTGCCGCAGACCAGCGAGCGCAACATACGCAGCTTGCGCGTGGCTGCCGAGATGCTTTCTTCGTCGGAAAGCTGCTCGAGCAGAATCTCCGGATCTGGTTCCGGATTTTGGTCGGGCTCGAATAACTGCGCCATCAAGCTGAGTCTATAGCGCAACGCGATTGCGGAAGAAGGTGGAAAACTAGGACATTTGAACGGGGCAAACACACCAACGCCCCGGAGCCAACTTCGGGAACCGGGGCGTCGGAGAAGCCTGGTCTAGGTGCGCTCGACTTCCTTGAGGCGCGCAGCTTTGCCGCGCAGTCCGCGCAGATAGAAGAGTTTAGCGCGGCGAACCTTGGCCGAGCGAACCTTCTCCACCTTATCGACGACCTTGGAGTTAAAGGGAAAGATGCGCTCGACGCCATGGCCGAAGCTCATCTTACGGACCGTGAAGCTGCCCTGCGCCCCGTTCGTGCGGGCGATGACAACACCTTCGAAGGCCTGGAGGCGTTCTTTATCGCCTTCCGTGATCTTGACCTGCACGCGCACCGTATCCCCTGCCGCAAACGCGGGAAGGTCGGTTCGGTTGAGTTTTTCTGCAAGCCGCTGCATTACTGGATGAATAGACATAGTACTTTCCTGGCACTTGATTCAGAACCTTTAGTTTACACGGAAATCAGGGTTTTGGGCGCGTCAGCCGGTCCAAAAATACCCTGTCTTCCCGTGAAAGTTCTGCATTCTCGAGCAGATCCGGCCTGTTGCGCAGCGTCTTCTCCAGCGCCCGCTCGCGCCGCCACTTGCGGATCGCCGCATGATCTCCATTGGCGAGTACTTCCGGCACCGGCAGGCCGCGAAATTCCGCAGGTCGCGTGTAGTGAGGATAGTCCAGCAACCCCCCGGAGCCATGTGTCGAACGCGGTGGCCCGTCGATATCGTTGCGATAATCCTCGTCCGCGTGGCCGAAGCTCTCGAATGCGCTTGATGCTTCATTGCCCAGAACTCCGGGCAGCAGCCGCATCGTAGCATCGATAATCACCGCCGCTCCGAGCTCGCCGCCGGAGAGGACGTAATCGCCAATCGAAAGCTCGCGGTCGCAAATCAGCTCGTTGACACGCTCATCCACACCCTCATAGCGTCCGCAGATCAGTACGACACGTTCCAGCGTCGATAACTCGCGCGCCGTAGCCTGGGCGAACCTTGCGCCTTGTGCAGAAAGCACTATCACCGATTCACATGACGTATTTCGCTCCGCTCCAGGCGCAACGCCGAGCGACTCGACTGCCTCGACCAGCGGCTCCGGCTTCAGCACCATTCCCTCGCCACCCCCGAAGGGGCGATCGTCGACGGTGCGATGCTTGTCATGCGTGAAGTTACGGAGATCGTGCACGTTTACACGAATGAGCCTGTTAGCCAGAGCGCGCTTCAGTACGCCGTTCGCAAATATGCCCGAAAAGAAATCCGGAAAAATCGTGATGATGTCGAAGCGCATGGTTCCCAGCTTTACTCGCCTTGGCTGGTCGTGTCCAGAGCCCGGCGCTCTTCTTCACTGATGGGCGCGTTGATATCGAGCAGTCCCTCCGGCAGACGCATCTCGATGCGTTTGCCGTCAACGTCGATATCGGCAAGATAGGCCTGGGCGAAGGGGATGAGGACTTCACCGCCACCGTCTGGCTGAACCATCAAAAGACCGACCTCGCGATCCACATCCGTGATCTTACCGACAGAAACCGGGGCAGACGAGACGTCGATGACCTCGCAGCCAATCAGGTCTCCGATATAGAACGCCCCATCGCTGAGAGGTGCCCGTTCGCTCGCGGGAATGGCAACCATAAGACCGCGCAGAAGCTCGGCATCGTTGATGGAGTCGATGCCAGCAAACTTCAGCACAACCCGGCCCTTGTGCAGCCAGTGCCGTTCCAGCGTGACTTCGCGCACAACGTCGGGGTTGGTTTCCGATGTCACCAGATAGAGCCGCTTTCGCTCGGCAAAGCGTTCCGGGAAGTCGGTGAGCAGGTCGGCAAAAACTTCCCCACGCCGCCCCTGCGGGCGCACCAATCGGGCGAGAATCGCCCAGTCCGCATCGCTCATGGAGCGCTCATCGTTTGAAGCTATTCGCCCGGAGCTCCGTGCTTATCCTCTTCCAGAATATCGAGCGTGTAGCGGTGATGGTGCTTCATGCTGACAGCCCCCAGAATGGTTCGCATGGACCGCGCAGTACGCCCCTGCTTGCCTATCACTTTGCCGACATCGCTGGGTGCAACTCGCAGTCGCAGAACGGTGCTCTCCTCGCGTTCTACAGCTTCAACAATGACTGCACCGGGTTCATCCACCAGGGCGCGGGCAATTTCGGTTACCAGCTCCTGCATGTCATCCGGGCGTTCTTCGTGGGTCATTTCTTGGCCCCCCTTGAGGTCGTGGGTGTTACACTCTCGGGCTCGCGCCATACTATCAGTAACTTTGCGAGGAAGACAGAGGAATTCTCGACCCTCGCTTCCAGGCTTGCGCGAAACTACAACAGGGGGAGGAGCTGCATCAAATCAAAGGCTTAGGCTGCGGTGGGTTCGACCTGTTTGGCCACCAGTTTGGCTACCCGCTCAGAGAGCTGCGCGCCCTTGCCGGTCCAGTAGTCGATGCGCTCGCGCTTCAGGTCAACCGAAGCCGGGTTGGTGCGCGGGTTATAGGTGCCGACCACCTCGGTGGAGCGGCCATTACGGGCGCGGTCCTTTTCGATTACAACGACGCGGTAGTACGGCTGCTTGCGCGCGCCGACGCGCGCCAAACGAATCATCAACACAATGGAAATCCTTTCAAAACTGCTCTTTTGTTTGGGGAGACGGTTCGATCAGACCCGGCAGAAGGCGGGTCCGCGCACGAATTCCCAGCACTTAAGTATAGCAAGGACCGGACGAACTTGGAACAGATATCAGGATTCCCACGCTGGAAACAAAAACCGCAGCATTGGACCTACGCGCTGCGCCCAGGCTGCCTCGTCGTGGGTGCCCCCGGCTACACGTTCGTAGTGGAGGTCCCGTTCCAGTCTCCAGCCGCTGGCTTCCAGCCTGCGGTCCAGCATATCAGTGTCGGCGATGGTGCGGCGTCCCTCGGCATCGCCTACGTCCAGCCAGATGCGGGGGCGGCGCTGTATCGCCGGGGCCGTCTCGTTCACGTAGCCCACGATGGACTTGTGGTTCCACCAGACCGAGGGCGACATGACGGCCAGCTTGCCGTAGATATCGGGGTACTTCAGGCCGAGATAGAGCGTGACCAATCCGCCTAGCGACGACCCGCCGAGGCCAGTGCTCGCCGGGCCTGGCCGCACGCGGTACATGGAGGCAATGAAGGGCAGCAGATCCTCCGTTAGCAGGTCGCCGTACTTGTGCGCCTCGCCGCCCCCCATCTTCCAGTCGCGGGTCGGCGTGTATTCGGCCAGACGATGTTCACCAGTGTTGGCGACCCCCACGACGATGAGGGGTTCCACGCCGCCTGACGTAATCACGGCATCGGCGGTGTTGGCCACCTGCCACGTGCGTCCGGGGATAAACGAGGTTCGCGGGTCGAAGAGGTTCTGGCCGTCCTGCATGTAGAGCACGGGATACTGGCGGTCCGTGTCTTCTTCGTAGCCGGGCGGCAGGTACACCGTCACATCGCGGTCGTCGGGCAGGAAGCGGCTGTGAAAACACGGGTGAATGCGGATGCGCGCGTGAGGAAGCCCGTCAGGAAGCGTAGAGTCGGGCAGCGCAGAGTCGGGCTGTGACTGAGCCGATATCTCCGTCGCCAATCCGCCTTTACCCTTTCTTCGAGGAGTTTTAGATCGTCGTTGCACACTCTTTACTTTAGAGCGTGCTCTGCCTGTTACAGTATCAGGATTGTGAACCAATTATGAACCGTGAATATCACAAATGGTGGTCCCCCCGTCTGGGGCGGGATATGGAGTTGCTGGTCTTCGGGCATGCCGGCGTGCCGATGGTGGTCTTTCCAACCTCGCAGGGACGGTTCTACGAGTATGAAGACCGCGGCCTTGTCGGGGCTGTCGCCCATAAGATAGACAGCGGTGAGATCCAGCTTTACTGCCTCGACAGCGTCGATGCAGAGAGCTGGTACAACCGCTCCGTGCCTCCTCGCTGGCGCATCGCGCGTCACGTACAGTACGAGAGCTATGTGATGGAGGAGGTGCTGCCCCTCATCCGCCAGAAGAATTGGAATCCGCATCTGGCCAGCCTGGGCGCCAGCTTTGGCGGCTACCACGCCGTCAATATCGCGCTCCGGCATCCGGACCGCTTCACGGGATTCCTCTCGATGAGCGGCGCCTACGACATGAGCCGCCGCTTCCTGCAGGGCTATTACGACGACGACGTCTACTTCAACTCGCCGCCGGACTACCTCGCGAATCTCAGCGACGGGTGGTATCTCGACCACTACAGCCGGAATACCTACATTCTGGCCACGGGCTGGGATGACCACTGTCTCGGCGCCAACCAGTACCTTTCGCGGCTGATGGGTGATAAGTGGATCCCGCACAAGCTCTACATCTGGGATTCATATAACAGCCACGACTGGCCGACCTGGGCTCGGATGATGAACGAGTATCTGTGAAGCAGTTAGCCCTAGGGGGTACCCCCCCTCCCCTGTTTTTATTAACTTTTGTAACCAATTCATTCCATGTTACTTATTTCGGCACGTTTGTAACCGTTTCATTCGATTGAAGAAATTTGTAATCGCTTGTTACGGCTGGAGTTACAGGGCGCGAAACGGGCCCAATCTCGTAACCGTTTCATTTCATTGGAACAACTTGTAACCCATTCTGCTGCTGGGAGTTGCCGGAACGAACCGGGTTGGCGTTCTGGAGCGCCGCGAGCGCCTGTTCTTCCAGCAACCGCTCCAGCCGGGCGGCTGACGCGTCAAAGATCGCCTGCGCGTGCAGCGGAGGAGTTTCTTTGGTGCGGAGGGTGTGAACGGTGTTGGCGAGCATCAGGGTGACGGTGAAGAGATCCATTGCGGGGATCATGGCGACGATTTCGCGGGTGTCGGCGTTCAATTCGCGCCGGTAGGGTTGGTAATGGGCGTGACACCAGGGATGGCCCTTGAGGGCAAATTGCCGGCATTGGGAGCCGGTCGGCAGGATTTCGGCGCAAAGGCGGACGGTAGGCATGATTGGCTCCTGAACAATGAAAAAGCCCGCCGGTGGGCGGGCTTCTTTGGTCTCTATTTCCATTTTATCGGATTGGGTGAAATTGTCGGCCAAAAAAAGCAGGCCGCTCGCGACTCTGCACAGATGCTTCGACGATATGCCGACTCTACGGACAGATGGAAGCTCAGAAGCTCAACACCCACCAGATCAGTCAACAGAAGCGCGTTATGTGGACTGATGTCTTAAGGCGTAGGCGAAGAAGGTAGGGCACCGAGTTGGGCCATAAGGCCGAGAGTGTCCATAATGATGCGTGTGTCTCGGATCCGTGCATCCTCCAGGCGGTCAATGACAATGCCCCAGACGCGCACATGCCGGCCTGTTGCGGGAACACCGAGAAATTCACCCTTGTGCGTACCGGTCCATTCGAAGCGGCTGGCGACCTTATCGCCTTCCGTAATTTGCTCCTTGATGGAGAAGACGATGTCGGGAAAGCCGGCACGCATAGAGCGAAGGACGTCTTTCAGGCCGTCAAGTCCAGGACCCTGCCCAGGCAGTGGAACCTGCTCAACGACGTCTTCCCATACATACTCGGCTGCCGATTCGATTTTCCCCTGCGTGATCACTTCATCCGCAAAGCGGCGGACGATCGAGGCATTGTCCTGCGCCATTCCGTTCTCCTTTCAATGGCAAGCCCGGATTATAGCCATGCGCCCATCCGGCTTCATAAAAAAAACGCATTATGAGAGCTTCGTTCCTCACGAGAAGCGCGTTTGCCGGTACCGAACCAGAATGTGTTTACTTCTATATAACTGCCGAGTGGCCGACGATACAGCAAATAATCTTATGCATGAGCCGCATTTGGAACCTGCGCTGACGCAGTAACATCATGACCGGAGGCGTCGCGATCCGTGCGCATCGCAATCGTATCCGACATCCACGGTAACCGGACCGCATTCGAGGCGGTTTTGACCGATCTCCGGGAGACTTCACCCGACCTCATACTGCATGGTGGCGATTTGGCAGATAGCGGATCGAACCCAACGGAGATTGTGGATCGCATTCGCGATCTCGGCTGGAATGGGGTACTTGGAAATACTGATGAAATGCATTCGCGACCGGAGTCGCTGGAGGAATTTGCGAGCCAATCGTCGGCACCGCCGTCGCTTTGGGCGGCCGTTCGTGAGATGGCAGCCGCGACTCACGCCATGTTAGGCGAAGACAGGGTCGCGTGGATACGCACGCTTCCCCGTACCTTAGTTCAGGAGTCGATAGCCTTGGTCCACGCGAGTCCTGAAAGTCCTTGGCGTTCGCCTGGGCCGGAAGCAAGTGACGCGGAGCTGGAAGCCATCTACGGGCCGCTCCAGCGGCCCATTATCGTCTATGGCCAACATTCACCGCTCGTTTGTCCGAACCATTCAACATCCTCAGATTCAGCAGATGCTCATCGTCAATACGGGCAGTGTGAGCCTGTCCTACGACGGAGATGCACGCGCCTCCTACCTATTGTTGGACGACTCGAAACCATCAATTCGGCGTGTGGAATACGATGTGCAAAGAGAACTCAACCTCCTCTCTGAATCCAGTCTTCCACACTCGGACTGGGTTGCAAAAATCCTCCGCGGTAAATCCCCGCAGTTGCCGTGAACCCTTTTTTAAATCCGGGCATATGGTGATCCCGAGCGTATGACCGGCAACCCGGAAATAACGGCCCAAAACTTCCGGATAGCCGACCAACCAGACACAACGGGACCCTGGGGCGTTTCCCGGGACCTATGCTCAATCGTCATTGAGCATATGCTGTAGAGCCGAAGGGTGGTGCTTCCCCTCCACGTAGGTAGGTCACGAGGCGGGTGACTTCTCGCACGATAACATCGGGACGATCATTGTTGATCATATGGCCAGAACGCTCTGCAACAACACGCCAGCTTTTGTGGGAAAGGGCTTTCTCCTGCTCCTGCTCACGATCCCAGACAGGCAGCTGAGATCGTCCTCTTGGTGACTGCTCATCCGCGTGAAAGCTCACGTCCCGCGAAATCACAAGGAGCGGGACTTCTCCCAAGGTCTTGAGCCGAGCCGATTCTTTTGAGGAGAGCTCAAAATAGGGCAGCTCAATCTCATCTGTGTCCACGTAACCCGGTCGGCAAGCCATCGCCTCATATTGAGCAACCCACTTGCCTTGGATAGTCTTCGAAGGCGACACGGAACAACGGCCAGCGAGACGCTCCCAACCAGTCCATACCCGCGCTCTGTCCTTCCATAGATCGTCGTGGGCATCGCGCTTTTCTTCTTCGTAGGAAGCTCGGAATCCAGGAAGTTCGTCGATCTGCTGTGGCGAGCTAGCTTCAATGAGCGCGATTCCAGCGATATCCTCCGGATGCTCAAGTGCGTACTCGCGCACATAGAGACCACCTGCAGAATGGCCGACCAGAACAAACGGTCTTCCGACACCGGCGCTGTCGAGCAGTCCGCGCAAGTCTCGTACGATCGCCTTCGCATCTCGAACGTCGTTGCTTGGTGGACTCCAGCCATGACCAGGTCTGTCATAGGAACAGACCCGGGTCACCTGAGAAAGATGGGGCTGAACTAACCGCCACTCCGACCAAGGAGCGCTCGAGGCAGCCTCGAGGACCACTGCCGGTGAACCTCGTCCCGTGCATTCGATGTGTAGTTGTTTGCCATCGACTGTGACGAAAGTTCCCGGAGGAGGGGTATTGAGATGTTTCTGCCGAGCTACCAAGAAGGACCAACTCGCCAAGATCAAGGCGGCGACTGCAAAGCTCAAAGCTGCAGCGCCAATTACTTTGAGAACTCGAAGCAAGCATGACCTCCGAAATCTCTTTCACTCTTTACGGTACCGCGATGACGGGCCACCGCTACCCGCAATCCTCATCGGTCTTCAGAAGTCGGCATGTGGGAGGGAATCCGAAGCTCCCGAGTGACCGGCAATACGGAAGTTTCGGGTCGAAATGTCCGTATAGCCGACCTCCATGTAAGTCATTTGTCAAGCGGAGGCACGGGTGTTCTGGGCGCGCTCGTGAGAGCGCGCAAGCCTACAGTTCTGGGATGTTCAGCACGCAAGGGTGCCTCTCGGCGTCGGTTCCTGCATTCGGC
>JABCZC010000112.1 GCA_013289875.1 Acidobacteriota bacterium
GGCTGCCTTCCTGAACCTCGATGGCGACGGCGCGCAATACATAACCAGCAACACGCTGGACGAAGTGAGCCACGCGGAGTTCCTGAACGCCTATCTGGAGTCAAAAGGTGAGGAACCAGCCGACCTGGATGAATTCCGAAATCTGCAAGGAAGCCAGGCGACGGGAGCACAGGATATCGGGCGCCTGACCAATCTGATGCATCTGAACGTAGACACAAGCTGGTTCATCCGCTATCGCAGCACAACAAACCCTGATCTTGGCGCCACGTTTCCGCAGGCAGTTACCATTACCAACCGTACGGCTATTCCAATAACGGATGCAGATTTCGCCAACGCCAACCATATTCAGGTGATCGCGAACACCGCGGCATTCCACTTTGGCACGATTGAACAAGGCGGCTCAAGTCTCTATGCGAGTCTCTCCCGCAAAGTGACCAGCGAGGAAGTTCTCGAGATCACTCTTGGCATCGGGGCCGATGAGGTCGCTCATTTTCTGGAATGGGTCGATTTTGCCGGCAATGGAGTCCAGCCGCCTGTTGCACCCGTCTCCGCCAACGGACTGACGTTTCCCAATTTCTTCACCAAGGGTCCACTCTTCCAGCCAAACCTGATCTTCCCCGTTCCCTGCGAATTTCTCAGTCCAAACCTTCCTCACTGTGCCATCATCCGCCCCTTAACTGACAAGTTCGGTGGCGCAAGAGCTGCGGCGGCTTTCCTGACCGCTATGAACCTCTTCGACGGCCAGCCGAAGGAATTCTTCACTGTTTTGAACAATCTCGCAGATGCAGCGGATGCTGCCCAGCGCGAGTCTTAAACCGAAAGCTCACTCTAACCTCCGCTCCGCGCTCATTCGGCCGATGCACCTATGAGCGCGGGCGGTTCCTCACTGAGGACAGGCGTCCCATTATGACCTCGACAGCTGCCACTTCTTGCGACTTTTAGTCTCCAAAGGCATCTGTATGTTCGATACACTGTTCTGAGCGGCTTCGCACAAAGAAACGCAGCGGACCAGGAACTCGAACAGGTGGAATCCAAGGAGAAATATGGCAGTTAAATCAATCGTGGAACTCAGCGACGCGAACTTTGATCAGGAGGTCTTGCAATCGGAGCAACCTGTCCTGGTCGATTTCTGGGCAGCTTGGTGCGGCCCCTGTAGAGCGCTTGCGCCCGTCGTCGACGAAGTGGCCACAGCGTACGAGGGCAAGCTCAAGGTTGGCAAAATGGACGTAGATCGCAACCAGGCAACCCCGATGCGCTACGGAATTCGCGGTATTCCCGCTCTGCTGCTCTTCAAGGGCGGCAAGGTTGCCGACCAGATCGTCGGCTTCGTTCCCAAAGAGACGATAGAGCGCAGCCTGGCCCGCGTCGTGTCCGCTCAGGAGCCTGCGCCCGCAGTTCCTGTAACGGCTCCCGCGGCGGAGGAAAGCGCACCAACTCCCGTGACCGCCGGCACAAAGTAAGTTCGAGCCCGGGACTCTCTGCGGAGTCTCGGGCTTTTTGCGTTCATTAAAGGATTCGCGACACTTGGCGGCGCCTACTGTAACTGAAGACGATAAAACAGAGTCAAACAGGCGTAGAGTTTCGAGATCTGCATGCTGATACGCAAGACCAACGACATTCAACCCTTGGAAATCACTCCCTCGGAAATCACTCCAAAGTCCGTCTACCTGAATCGCCGCGCTTTCATGTCAGGCGCGGCCGCCGCGGGAACCGCTGCCTTGGTTGGCCCACGCATCGCAAGCCTGCTCGCGCCGGCGGCATCTGTCCACGCTGACACCAAGCTCACCACTGTGCCGAGCCCGCTCTCTACGACCGGCGAACAGCTGACCTCCTTGCAGGACATCACCCACTACAACAATTTCTACGAGTTAGGCGTCGATAAGGGCGATCCCGCCAGAAATGCCGGACGCATGAAAACCCGCCCATGGACCGTGTCCATCGAAGGCCAGGTTAAGGCGAAGAAGACCTTCGACATCGACACCCTTCTCAAACTCCGCCCGCTCGAAGACCGCATTTACCGATTTCGCTGTGTCGAGGCATGGAGCATGGTGATTCCCTGGGTTGGCTACTCGCTCTCGGAGTTCATCAAGGAGTGCGATCCGCTGCCCTCGGCAAAGTACATTCAGTTTCTCTCGCTCGCCGATCCCAATCAGATGCCCGGCCTGAGAGAGGCCAACCTTGACTGGCCCTACTCTGAGGGGCTTCGTATGGACGAAGCCATGCACCCGCTTACCCTCCTCACCTTCGGGCTTTATGGTGAAACGCTGCCTAATCAGGACGGTGCACCCGTCCGCGTCGTCATACCATGGAAATACGGTTTCAAGTCCGCCAAGTCGATCGTCAAAGTGCGCTTCGTCGACAAACAGCCGCATACGACTTGGAACGAAATGGCGCCCAACGAATACGGCTTCTACTCGAACGTAAATCCTGACGTCGACCATCCCCGCTGGAGCCAGAAGACGGAACGTCGCATCGGCGCCTCGATCTTCAAGCAGCGCCAGCCCACGCTCATGTTCAACGGCTACGGCGATCAGGTGGCCAAACTGTACACCGGCATGGATCTACGTAAGAATTTCTAGCGTGTCCAATCGCTGGATTGTTGTCTTAAAAGTCCTCGTTCACGCGGCCTGCCTTGCGCCTTTCGCCTGGCTTGTCGTTCATCTTCTCCAGAACAACCTCGGTCCCGACCCCACCGCAGCAGTCACCTTCTTCACCGGCCGCGGAACCCTGCGGTTGCTCGTGCTCTTCCTCGCCGTCACCCCGCTGCGCCGCGTCATGCCTTCACTCGCGTGGATCATCCGCTTCCGCCGCATGCTCGGCCTCTACGCCTTCTTTTATGGGTCGCTGCACCTGCTTACCTATGTCTGGCTCTATGCCGGATTCAGCCTTTCGGCGATGATCGACGACATCACCAAACGCCGCTTCATTACTGCTGGCCTCACCGCCTGGGTGCTCATGGTTCCCTTGGCGCTCACCTCCACCACCTGGTCCATCCGCAAGCTGGGCGGCAAAAACTGGAACCGCCTCCACCGCCTCGCCTACCTGTCCGCCATCGCCGGAATCGTTCATTACTGGTGGGGAGTGAAGCCTGGCGTCCAAACGCCCATGCCCATTACCCTCGTGCTCTTTGCCCTCCTGATCGCGCGCCCTATTCTGACGTGGTGGTCCCGGCGAAAAATGCCGGCAAGCTCCTAGCTTCCGCAACTTGCCCTGCCTCACAGGGGTCTTTACAAGCATTGAGAAATGACCTGATGCGAGCGATGCGCCCAAATCTCCTGCTCCTCATTTCCGCGCTGACGGCGATTGCTGCTGTCGCCGGCTCTGCGCAGGTCAGGAAGCCCGCGCCGGCTCAGCACAAGTCCCCCGCCCCTGCATTGCCATCGTTGACTGACGAAGAGCGCGCCATCGAGATGCTCAACCGCTTTACTTTTGGTCCGCGACCCGGCGATGTTGAGGCTGTCGTGAAGATCGGCCCTGACGCATGGTTTGAGCAGCAACTCAATCCCGACAGCATTCCCGATCCCGTCCTCGACAAGCGCCTCGCCGACTACCCCTCGCTCTATCTGCCGCCTAACGAACTGCTCGTCGAGTTTCCGTCCAACCAGATCATCCGGCAGATCACCGAGGGCAAACGGCCCCAGCCGCCGGACCCCGTGCTCGACGCCGCTTATGAAGTCCTGCTTACCAAATACAGCCGCCGTCAGGCCGAACAGAAGACTCAGCAGGACCAGAATCAGCCAGAAATGACAGACGACCAGAAGGCCCTACGGCGCAAACAGCAGCAGCCCGCCGCCGCGGTGCTCGCCGACGAGATACTTGCGTTTCCGAAAGGAGAGCGCATCCAGGGTCTCGTCAGGATGCCGGTCGACCAGCGCATCACGCTCACCGAATTCGTCCCCGACCCGCAACGCGGCCTTTTGCTCAACGACTTCACCCCACGCGAAAAGGAGCTCTTCAACGTCATGGCCGGTGGCCCTGACGGCATGCACGTGATCGACAACGAGCTGCAGCAGGCCAAGGTGCTCCGCGCCATCCTTAGCGAGCGTCAGTTGCAGGAAGTCATCACCGACTTCTGGTACAACCACTTCAACGTTGACATCCGCAAGGAAGCCACCCAGTGGTACACGCCGACCTATGAGCGCGACGCCATCCGCGCCCACGCGCTCGGCAAGTTCCGCGATCTTCTCCTAGCCACTGCGCAGAACCCCGCCATGCTCTTTTACCTTGATAACTGGTCCAGCATCGGACCCGACTCTCAGGCCGCTGGCAGGCCAAATCAGAAGAAGCAGCAGCGCGGCCTGAACGAAAACTACGGCCGCGAAGTGATGGAACTGCACACTGTCGGGGTCAACGGAGGCTATTCGCAGGCCGACGTCACCAATCTCGCAAAAATTCTCACCGGATGGACTATCGATCAGCCGCAGCAGGGCGGCGGCTTCGTCTTCGATCCCCGCAAGCACGAGCCGGGCGCAAAACAGTGGTTCGGCCAGAAAGTCTCAGAGGATGGCTACGTCGAAGGCCAGCGCGCCCTCGAATGGCTCGCCGCGCAGCCGCAGACGGCGCACTTTATCTCTTACGAATTGGCCCAGCGCTTCGTCGCCGACGATCCGCCCGAGGATCTCGTCGACCGGATGGCGAAGACGTATCTCTCGACCGACGGCGACATCAAAGAAATCCTGCGGACCATGGTGCATTCCCCCGAGTTCAACTCGCAAAAGTATTACCGCGTGAAGGTAAAGACGCCACTTGAATTCGTCGCCTCGGTCTTTCGCGCAACCGATACAAACCCCTCGAATCCGGGCGCTCTCGTCGGAGTCATCGGCCGAATGGGTGAGCCGCTCTACCAGATGCAGCCGCCCACGGGATACTCGACGACCGCCGACCACTGGATGAACTCTGCCGCGCTCGTCGACCGTCTCAACTTCTCGCTGCAATTCGCAAACAGCAAGGTCGGAGGCATCAAGTTCGACGCGCCCCGTCTCCTCGCCGAAGGACTGCTCGCCCGAACGGCAACTGCGCCCGCATCCCTCCACGGCGGTAGCCGGACTCAATCCGTAGCTCTCACGCCTGACCCTCCTTCTGGCGCCCTGCCCAGCGGTCAGGAAGAAGCTCTTGGATTGATGGAGCAGATGCTGGTCGACGGGAAGGTTTCAACCAAAATCAACGACGTCATCCACAAAGAGTTGGCAGGTCCCCAGCCATCCAGCGATCCCGCGCAGACCCTCAACACCATGACCGCACTGATCCTCGGCTCACCCGAATTCCAGATGCACTAGGTGTGGGGCTGTTGAGCTTTGCACCAGCCGGAGGCGCTTCCAGCCAGGCTGTTTCCGAGTCGGCGAGAACTCGGACATTTACCCAACACAAGCACAGGCACGGGAATACCCGGGCAAAGTAGACTGTCATCCATCCCTCGAAGGTTGCCGTTCTTCGAACCCCGTCGCATTGAGGCCTCCATGAAACGTTGGATGAAAATGCTGTTGGTATTAGTCGGTCTCGTCGTCCTGGGACTTGCGTCGATACCTTTATTCGTGAACGCAAACACGTTCCGCCCCACCATCGAAGCGCAAGTCACGCGCGCGCTTGGCCGCAGTGTGACATTAGGAGACCTGAGGCTGTCCATTTTCTCTGCCAGTCTGATCGCCAAAGACCTCAGTGTCGCCGACGATCCTGACTTCAGTGCCGCTCCGTTTCTCACCGCGAAAGAGATCCGCATCGGTGTCTTCCTGCGTCCGCTGATTTTCTCGCGCAAGGTAGATATAAGAAGTTTTCAGATAACATCTCCGCAAATCACGTTAATTCGCGCGATGAATGGCACGTGGAATTTTTCAAGCATTGGTCGCCTCCTCGCTGGCGGCACGGTTGCAGACGGAGCTTCGAAAGCTTCTGCGACGGATTTCCCGGTCCTCGACGTTCGAAGGCTCGTCATCGAAGACGGTCGCGTCGTGGTCGCGAGCACTCCCGCGCACGACCAACCCCGCGTGTATGAAAACGTGGATCTTAGCGCACGCGATCTTTCATTCGACGCTCAGTTTCCATTCGATTTAAGCGCGGACCTGCCCGGCGGGGGCACAGTTCATATGAGTGGCCATGTCGGAGCGTTGAATCGTGTGGATGCGGCAACCACCCCCGCCGACGTGCAAGTGTCCGTCAAACGGCTGGATCCGGTCGCCGCCGGATTTCTCGTCCCCGATGCAGGTCTGTCATTCCTTGCGGATATCGAAATGCGCTCCGCCTGTGACGGGCACACCCTGACCACGAACGGCACCATGCACATCCGGAATCTGAGACTTCGCAAAGGGGGGGCCGTTGCGCCTGGGCCGCTCGATTTCAGCTACAGTGGCACCCATTTGTTGAAGGAAAACTCCGGGCACATCGCGGACGCCACGACAAGAGTTGGCGGCGCTGTAATCCATATGAGCGGAACGTATCAACCTGTCGCCATCGCCACCGACGAGCGGGAGCTGAATTTCAAACTCGCCGGGCAAGGCTTGCCCATCAATGAACTCCAGCATTTCCTGACTGTAGCCGGCGTTCGTCTGCCAAACGGAGCTGTACTGAAGGACGGAACGCTGGGTCTGGACCTTGCCATCGTTGGCTCCGCAAAATCGCTCGTCATCAGCGGGCCGATCGCGCTCGACAACACCCGCCTCGTCGGCTTTGACATCGGTTCAAAAATTCACGGCATCGCTGCACTGAGCGGTCTGAAAACCGGAGACACGACGGCGATTGAAAAGCTCCGGGCAAACCTGCGCATTACGAACACAGGCGTTGTCGTTGACCAGATCGACGCCGTGATTCCGGCGGTAGGCGAGCTCCGTGGGAACGGGACTGTATCTTCCGGCAATAAATTGGACTTCAACCTCGTTGCGAAAATCAATTCGGCACACGGCATCGGAAAAGCCGGGGTGGGATTGCTCATAAAGTTAAATGCTCCAGGTGACACCTCAAAGAACATGTCTGGAGTGCCGCTGCACGTCATTGGGACGCCCGAGGACCCTTATATCACCGCCGATGTCGGAAGCATTATCCAGAAGAAAAAGAACTCCGTTGCCGCCTTGTTCGGTAAAAAGAAATAGCTCGTGCCTCAGCGCACAAGATGGAAGATGTCGGTACGCAGCTTCGCTCGGTCGTGACCGGACGACGAGCAGGATTCTTCAATTTTCACTTGAGGGTCAGGCAAAGGCCGGTCGCGTGGGGAAGGGAGACAATGTACTTGCCGTCCTGGAGAGGGCGAGGTTCTTGAGACCGCGTGATGTGAGCTTCGCGGCTATCCAGCGCCGGGGCATGCAGTGTCTCGGTCTCCACCGCTCCCGCTTTACCTGTTCCAAAGTCCAGGCTTAAATCGATGTCCTGCTGCGCGTCTTTGTTGAGGATGATGACCCTCAGCTGCCCGCCTGGGAGGATGGCAGCGTAGGCGGTTGCGTCGACTCCCGTCGCCTGAATCTTTGAGGTGAAGTCGCCCTGGAGAAACGAGCCCCCGCTCAGTGCCCCGGCAAACTTCAGGCCATAGGCCACCGGTTCCATCAGGTAGTCCGAGCCGAAAGTCGCAATTGGAGTGTAGAAGGGGTGAGGATGAGCCGCGATCTGCTCCTGGCTTTCACCTTTGTCCTTGAGGAGGACGTCACCCGGCAGGAAACCTCCGACGGAGTTTGCAACGGATTTGCCGGTGCCGCCGTGCAAATTGACCCCGGAATAATTGTTGCTGGCGAGCAATAGCGAATAGTCGGCGGACCATAGTGCCGACGCGAACACGTCGGATACACCCGGCTTGCCGCCGCGATAGCAGGTATTGCCTTCCGTCATGCGCACGCGGGCGCCCATCTTATTTGCCGCGGTGGTCGCGACATCCGCGGTCTTCTGAACCTTGGTCATCGTGGCCGGCTTCAGGAGGTTGGGAATGTTGACCTCCGGGTTGGTTGCCGGTCCGCCGAAGTAGTAATGGTGCGTAAGAGTTGTCACCTTTGGCGGATTCTTGATCGAAGACCACAAATCGGCTATGTCCGTCAACCACTCTACATACGCGGCGACATCCGGCATCCCGAATCTCGCTTGCGGCACGCGGGTCTCCACGGCTCGCGCAAGCGTGAGCCACTCTTCCAGGTAAATCTTCGCGGACCATGTCTTTGGATCGCGCAAGTGACGCCCGAACAGGTCCACCTCGTTGCCAATCTGGTAATACTGCAGGCTCGCGCCCAGAGTCCTCGCCACAAGCTCGGCTTCCTCCGCCGCGCGCTCGGGAGTATTGGTTCCCATCCCAATGCCATACAGGCATGTCCAATCAGTCGCCTTCAGAAAACCGGCCAGGTTGCGCACCGCCTCGGGTGTCACCGCGTAAAACTGCGCCTTGGGCTCGCCTTCAATGACGCGGGTCTGCGGATGCTCGGGTTCGGGCGAGTTGGGGGTTGGTTTCCACCAGGCAAACTCACTGGTGTTGCCTCCCAGGCGCAGGACGCCCCGAGGCGCCAGAGCCTTGAATGCGCGGATCAATCCGGTATTGCTCGCAGAGAAGAAACCAGGGTCCGCCAGTTGCTGCACCTCATATGAGAGGCCGATAAAGTCGGCAGGCATGTGGGGTCCTGTCGCCTCGGCGGGAAGCTTGAGGGTGACTTGGGCTCCCGCTCCGCCCTGCGCGCGAAGACGGGCTGCGGCGAGAGAGAGGGTTGCGCTGGTAAGGAATCTGCGGCGGCTGATCGTGGTCATTGTGCTGAAAGTATAATCGGGCGCGAGATCGGTTTTCTTTCCAATGCATACGCAGCCGAACGTAGACAGGCCCATCACCATACCAGTTTGTCTCACTCTCACTGGTACAGAATTTGCCGGGCACTCCACTAACAGGCCAATGCACTCTTGAGCCACATGCCATCCGCTCGCACTTAGCGATTATGCGCCCAGTTGAGGGGTCGGTCTCGCTGCAGAATCGGCAATTGGCTCGATTAGACTGAACGACAGAGATCATCGATGGATGAATCGGATATAGGGCAACTCACTGCTGGTGCACTACCACTCCTAGACAAAAAGGCGCTCGTTACCGGAGCCTCCAGAGGCATCGGGGCCAGTGTCGCGCGGCAACTGGCACAGGCGGGTGCTGCTGTTGCCATCAACTATAGGAGCAAAGAGGATCGCGCCCGTGAAGTGGGGGATGAGATCCTCGCACTGCAGGGTGCTGCTATTGCAGGGCGACATCACTGATCCGAGCGACGTTGCGTCAACTTTCGACCGGATACGCGACGAGTGGCAACTTCTCGACATTCTCGTGCTAAACGCTAGTGGCGGCCTCGAAAGGGACAAAGACGCTGGCTACGCCATGAGGCTGAACGTGGATGCGCAAGTCGATCTTGTTCGTGCCCCAATACATTTGCTTCGGCCCGGCGGACGAATCGTCTTTGTCACGAGCCATCTGGCGCACTTCTACGGAGTGAAGCCTGTATACGACGGATATGAACCAGTCGCAGCGAGTAAGAAAGCGGGCGAAGAGGCTCTTCGGAAGATGATTCCCGAACTGTCTGAAAGAGGTATCCGTTTAGTGGTCGTGAGTGGAGACCTGATCGAAGGAACGATTACTCCAAAGCTTCTGCAGCGTAAGAGTCCCGGGCTGATCGAAGCGCGTCGTGCTGAAGCGGGCACTCTTCCCGACGTCGACGAATTTGCAGCGGCAATTGTCGAAGGCGCCGTCGGCAGTTCTTACCGTTCAGGTGACACGATCTACGTCGGCAGCACCGACTGGAGTTGAGCATCGGGCCTGATGCTCCGGACGCTGTCGGAGGTCCTGCTGTCCGCAGCGTGCAACGAGATTGAGAAACCTCAACTGGCGATAACAGGGCAACGCGCTCATCCAGACGGGTTGAAGGTCAAATCGCGGGTTCAGGTCGGATTGTCGGCAACTCGGATATCTGGCAGCACATGGGCCACATCCTAACGTCTGGTTGACGCGGCGATCGGTCCCCAAGAATGCCCAGCAGATGAGGTGCGACAACCGGCTGGTAAACTCCAATGCGATCTTTGGGACGGGGAATTTTGCTGTGATGATCAATGATGTTCGCGTACGATCCATTCGGGGTATGCGATGAACGAAGTCAGAGAAGCGGAAGAGCGACACTCTCGCGTCGCGATGAGCGCCGACGAGTTTCGGCTCCTAGGTCATCAAACGGTTAACAGAGTCGCTGATTTCCTCGAATCGCTTGCTCGGCGGCCGGTCACAACAGGTGAGTCTCCGCTGCAGATTCGACAAGCGCTGAAGGCCGAACGTACGCTGCCGGAAGAAGGGTC
>JABCZC010000113.1 GCA_013289875.1 Acidobacteriota bacterium
ACCCGTTCTGCCCAAACCCGAGTTGCTCATCGTAGGGCATGGACGCATCGCCGAAACGCTTGCTGTGCTGGGAGATCTAATGGGCTTCACGATCACGGTCAACGATCCGGCTGCCGAACGCACCGCTTTTCCGCAGGCAGAGAAGGTCGTCACGGAAGACTTCGACCTCACCGAGACACCCATAGGCTCAAAGTCGTTTGTTGTGATCGCTACCCAGCACAAGAGGGATCACCTCTGGCTGCAAAAGGCGCTGGAAGGCAACGCCGCCTACGTTGCGTTGATTGCGAGCCGCCACCGTGCAGGGTTGGTGCTGGACTACCTTCGCGAGATGGGACTTTCGAAAGAAAAAATCGCCACGGTGCGGGCGCCCGCCGGCCTCGCGCTGGGCGCATCTACTCCCGAGGAGATTGCTCTGAGCGTGATGAGTCAGATGGTGGCGCTTCGTCGCGGCGGCGGCGCCACCGCACTCGATCTGCAGGACCGCAGTTCGCACGCGCCCGCCGCAGCGACGGATGCAGTGATTCGCCAGTGCGAAACCGAGGATATTCCCCGATAAACAATTCATGGATTCCCCCGGGCACAGCGGTCCGGCAACTTCCGAAGAGAGCATGCCTCCGGTTGGCGCGCACAACCTTCATCATTCTCTAGCGGGTGCTGAAGCATTGCAGCCCGCTCTAGACCCGAGCACGTCAAGGAAGAGAACCTTCAGTCCGAGCAGCCAAACGGCAGTAAGGAAGATGCGCCTAAGCCACTCGTTTCCGAGCTTGGCTGCGAGCCGGGCACCGACCAGGCACCCATGAACATCGTGACGCCGAGAATTAGACCGAGTCTCGAACCTGAAAATAAGCGAATCAGCGGCAGCCGTGATCCAATCAATGCACGTAGTGGAAGGGGGATGAGACCGTGGGAATATTCGACCGCACGAGCGTAATTCATGGAGATGTGGGGTGTAATGACGGGCATTATCGCGTGAAAGAAAGCGTGTATGAGGTTCCGTGCCCGGATGGCTCGGACAAGTGCCTGGATCCGAATGCACCGATTGCCGTGCAGGCGCAGAATCCTACGGGCCTCGGCGATGTGAGGGTGGGGTCGGCGTCGGAAGAGGCGGCAGGGATTCCCGCGATCTATAACACGATGCTCTACGGGATTGGCGATATGGGAGTGATGCGGGCTCCAGAGGCCTTCCTGAAGATTAACCACGTCACCGGGTTCGATTGCCAGAGCTGCGCGTGGCCGAGTCCTGACAAGAACCGGAAGATCTTCGAGTTCTGCGAGAACGGCGCCAAGGCGGTATCGGACGAGTCGACAAGGAAGCGGGTTGGGCCAGAGTTCTTCGCGCGGTATTCGATTGAGGAACTCGCGGCGCAGTCGGACTACTGGCTGAACCAGCAGGGGCGGCTGACGACTCCCATGGTGCGGCATAAAGACGCGACCCACTACGAGCCTATTTCGTGGGCAGACGCGTTTGCGATGATCGCGGAGGAGCTGAACAGTCTCGATTCTCCGGATCAGGCGAGTTTTTACACCTCGGGCAAGACAACGAATGAGCCGGCGTTTCTTCTGCAGCTCTTTGCGCGCCAGCTGGGGACGAACAATCTTCCAGACTGCTCGAATATGTGCCATGAGTCGTCCGGGGTGGCGATGGTAGAGACGCTCGGTGTGGGCAAGGGCGCAGCGACGCTGGAGGACATGGAGAGCTCGAAGCTCATCTTTATCTTTGGGAACAATCCGGGTACGAATCATCCGCGAATGCTGACGTCGCTGCAGAAGGCGAAGGACCAGGGGGCGAAGATTATCGCGGTGAATCCCCTGCCCGAAGTGAGCCTGATGCACGTGACGAATCCGAATCCTCAGGATTATCGGAACCCGCTGGAGCTGCCGGTTGCGCTGCTTGGCCATGGGCAGGCGCTTGCGGACCTGTATCTGCCGGTGCGCGTGAATGGAGATGTGGCAGCGATCAAGGGCATCCTGAAGGAGCTTTTCGAGCGGGAGCGGGATGGGCGCCCGTCGGCGATTGACCACGAATTCATTCGGGGCTACACAGAGGGTTTTGAAGTGCTGCGGGCAGATGTGGAAGCGGCGAGCTGGGACGAGATCATTGAGGAGAGCGGGCTGTCGCGCAAAGAAATCAACGCAGCCGCCGAGATGTATGCCAATTCCAAGAAGACGATCTGCGGATGGTGCCTGGGCGTGACGCAGCAGCGCAACGGCGTGGATAACGTGTCGATGATTGTGAATCTGCTGTTGGTGGGCGGCAATATCGGGCGGCCGGGCGCGGGGACGGTGTGCATCCGCGGGCACTCAAATGTGCAGGGCGACCGGACGATGGGTGTCTGGGAGCGTCCGCCGCAGGGATTTCTGGATGCGCTGGCGAAGGAGTTCCACTTCGATCCTCCGAAGAAGTGGGGATACGACACGGTTGAGACTCTGCACGCGATGTTCAATGGGGAGATCAAGGTCTTCTTTGCGATCAGCGGCAACTTTCTCTCGAACACGCCGGACACGGTGTACACCGCGCACGCGATGCAGAAGTGCAAGCTCACCGTGCAGGTGTCGACGAAGCTGAACCGAGGGCACCTGATCACGGGCGAGCGAGCGCTGATTCTGCCGTGCCTGGGGCGGACCGAAGAAGATGTGCAGGCGACGGGCAAGCAGTTCCTGACGGTGGAAGACTCGATGGGGATTATCAATCCATCGAAGGGCTTCTTCTCGCCTGCTTCTCCTGATTTGATGAGCGACGTGGCGATCCTTTGCAACCTGGCGCATGTGACGCTGGGATCGCGAACCACCACGAACTGGCTGGGATTTGCAGCGGACTACAACCTGATTCGCGATGCGATTTCGCGTGTGATTCCGGGATTCGAGAGCTTCAACGAACGGCTTGCCAAGGAGGGGTTCTTCTATCTGCCGAATGCGGCGAAGCAGCGCATCTTCAAGACGAGTTCCGGGAAAGCAAAGCTGACGGTTTGCCCGATCCCAAAGCATGATCTGAAGCCTGATGAATTTCTCTTAACGACGATACGCACCCACGATCAGTTCAACTCGACCATCTACGGATTGGATGACCGCTATAGAGGTGTTTTCCAAGGCCGCCGGGTGATCTTTCTCAACCCGCTCGATATGGAGGCCAGGAATCTGCGCGCCGGTCAGATCGTGGACATCTACAGCCACTTTCAAGGAGAAATACGCACGGCACCCCGTTTTGCGATCGTCCCCTACGCGATTGCCCGGCGAAGCGCTGCAGCGTATTACCCTGAGACCAATGTGCTGGTACCGATCCGCAGCGTTGCTGCCAAGAGCAATCAACCCGCCTTCAAGTGCATTCGTATCACGCTGACCCCGTCGGATTCCTGTGAGCCGCTGCATTTTTCCGAGAAGGACGTTGAGCACAACCTGGATCGGGTGGTGCCGCGCCTGTCGTGACCAAAGCTAATGGCGGCCCAGGGCCTTGCGCTAGATGCTGGCCGCGAAGAAGGGCGTCTCGCGGCGGTTGTGATCTCCGCCATCGCGCTGGGGGCGATGCCTCCTCTTCGAAGCTCATGTTGTCCGTTCCGCGATTATTCGCAGTGTGTTCAATAACCAACTGAACCGCGTCTGGAGAGATCTTTTCGTGCGGCTTGCTCCGTCCGAGCCATTTGTACCCGCTTTCCGGATCCCTGAAGGCGATACGAAGGCTATTCAACCCAAGCTCATCACTGTCCATCGCGATACTGGCGAACCCGCTGGCACACCTGGTGCCATGCTGAGTGCGGGGAATTTGAACACTGCGGCCCTCACCCTGTTCATCGCGCTTCACCTGTCCGTTCCGAAGACACTACCTTGGCTCATCCTTGATGACCCGGTGCAATCGATGGACGATGTACACATCGCACACTTCGCTGCGCTGCTTCGAACGCTTTCGAAGGAGAAGGATCGACAGGTCGTCATCGCGGTCCACGACCGTCAACTTTTCGAATATCTTAGACTGGAGCTAAGCCCAGCGTTTCCGGACGATAGTCGTAGAGCATTCTCGGCTTTCAGTCGATCCGGCCCCTGTTGAAGATCATCGAGGAAGGGAAGTTTGAAGCCTATCGCCTGGTGAAGTGGGCACCCTGGCGCATTTCGCGCACGTCATTCACGAGCTACATCATCTCAGTCCGCAACGGAAGGCAGAACGACCCGCGCGCCTATCACGAGCACGCCGTCAGTCGCCTCAGGCTTTACGGAAACCGATAGCGTGCAGGCGACGATCGACCATGCTGGCTAGGCTCCAACCGAGCCGGCGTCGCCCAACATGATCGCCTTCCACCCGCGTGAGCTAAGGCTGGTGCTTTCTTGGGCCGTGGGAGAGATCCTACGGTCTTTTCTTGATGGCTAGATCGAGCTTGGACGCCTAGCTACGAGTCTGCTGTTCTCCAGAAATATTTGGATCTGGAGCGATGCACCGATGCTGGACCTCGTTCTCTGCCAGCGAGGCGTCGATGGGGGTCGCAGCGACCGTTTTAAAGCAATGGAGGCAAATCGAATCGAAGCTACCGTCAGCGTTGCAGCGACGCGCGTAATTCTGGGTCATATAGATGACCCCTCGATTCTTAAAGATCGGGCCCTGTTTGCATTCGACGTTCGATGTCTCTGGGTGGCGGGTCATCTCTAACAATTTGCCCATCACGGCCTTCTCCTAGTGAAAATTGTCCCAAGGCCGACTCACCAAAGTATGGTCAATTTTGCTCACTCAGGCGGCCGCCTCTCAGCGTTGACGTTTCTCGGGCCTTTCTGTCCAGGGCGAAGTTTCCGCTCCATGTGGTCCATATTGCTCAGATCCGGACGATTTTTCGGATCAAAATGATCTCGTAGTACTGGATTTTTGAGGTAGATGAGTAGGCAGGTGACGTCCTGCAATGCCCAGGGTGTTACTCCCGTCGGGTGTGCGGAAGGCGAAACCGTACGGCGGCTCGCCCCCTGCCTACGCTTTTGCAGGAGGTCAATGCCAAATGGATCACACAAAGAAGAGTCACCCGGTGGTTGGACTGATCATTCTTATTGTCCTTGGCTATCTCGTCTATCACGTAGCGTACCTCGCAGTTCCAGTGACGACCTTGACCGTGGTGGCCATCAAGCACGCGCACTGTATGATCACGGCAGCGGCGTGCGTGAGGGAAGTTCGACTCTAAAGATAGACCCGCGAACCCTCTTTCAGGCTCCCTGAACTAAGTCAGCCCACCTGAAGTTTTCCCCTCTTAGGTTCTTTGGAAAGCCGGTGTGCGATGCCTTCGGATGCGATTCTGCAGGTAGCCCAGCAACTCCACAACGTGAGTGAACGTCTTGACTCGCTGGCCGACGAACATCCTGTCGTCTCAGAAGCCCTCATCACCATCTCAGGAACTGTTCGTCAGACTGCCACGTTGCTGGAGGTGCTTGTTGTGACCAAAATGGGGCCGCTCTCGGGATCTGATCCGGCAAATGCCTAAGGGCTCATCTTCTGCCGAAAGGCGTTATGAGAATGGACCGTCCGCGCCGTAGAGATGAGTTTTTTATGATGAAGAAGAAGAAAAATCGGCTGGAGATCGCGAGGAAGATCATTTCCGACGTCACTAGGGAGATGCAGAAGCCGCGATTGACGGAGTCAGTCCGCAATGACAGGAGATATCAGGTTGCACTGGTCGTCAAAGAACCTTCCGCTCGTTCTGCAAGCGGATGAACTCGGATCTTCGGCACGGTGTTCGACGGCTCCGCAGAGGGATCAGCGGTATGTTACTTCCAGTCGATTTTGTTACGGTCGCAGCTCTTTACGGTATCAGGCCATCGCGCGCAACCCGCGGCAGACGGTCTCCCACACTGACTCAGTCGTGGAGAACGACGTTGAGCAGCGACTTATGAACCTGGATGCGGCCGTTGTATTGAATAAAGCCGAGTTTGCGAAAGCGATTCATGAAGAAGCTGACGCGGGACCGAGTGGTGCCGATCATCTCTGCCAGGGTTTCCTGCGTGATCTGCGGAATCAAAGTTTCTGGTTCACCCGGCTTGCCAAATTCCGCCAGCAATAAAAGAATTCTCGCCAAACGCTTTTCGCTGGAGTTGAAAAGCTGATCGACAAGGTCGGCCTGTGTTCGCATGCTGCGGCCCAGCAGAAACGCTAAGAACAGGTCGGAGAATGCATGCTCTTCGTGCATCACGCGGACCATCTCCTTCCTCTCTATCCTTAGTGCTGTACAAGCGGTGATGGCAGTGGCAGTCGCCATTCGCAGTCCAACGATTGCAGCGAGCGACTCCTCGCCGACGAAGTCGCCAGGGCCAAGAAGCGTGATGGTGGCTTCTTTGCCGTTCTTCGAAACGACAGTAAGTTTTGCGCGGCCTTTTTGAAGATAGAAGACGGAGTCAGAAGGATGTCCTTGCGAAAAGAAGCCCTGCTTTGGCTTTAATTGGACGATCTTCCGTCCCAGGCCGGCTTTTGCCAGAAATGCGGAGGCGTCAAAGGCAGTTTTTTGAGGCTCAGCCATCTGGATAAGCCCTTTCCAGGATGGTCGTGCACGAGGGAGATCGGGGAGAGCGCGACCGCCGCCAATCCGGAATAGACGGGAGAAATCCTACAGAAATTATAAACCCTGTGAGAATCCTTCCCCTTCCGGCTTCCAGCCCTTTGCTCTGGCACTCAAGATGCTGGCAATGGCATGTGAATTCAATCATGTCTTTTGAGAGGCGAAGGGAGTGAAAAATTGCCTGACGACCCGGCAGCCGAGACTTCGCCATCAACGGCGCAGCTGGCAAGGCCGATCCCTTATGGTTCGCGAGCGCTCGGATAATCGCTGCTGAGATCAGCGATGCCCCTTATCACCATAGCCGCAATCAATGTTTCAAACTGGCAGCGCGATGCTGATGTGCAGCTGCGCGTCTATGCCGAATCTTCCTTTGAAGCCTCGGATGGCACGCTCATCCCAGGTAACCCCCCAGCGAGGATCAGTCTGTCAGCAATAACTGGTTTGTAAGTGCGGCCTGCACCTTGTCGGGCACCGTGCTGTCTATCGCATCGCTGCAGCTTTACTCCACCATCGACAGCCAGGACAATCCCTCGGCCTGCTGGTGCGCCTACTTCTTCACAAGCGAGGGTGAAGATGATCGGCCCCTTTGCCGAACTCCACCGCTTCGTTCTCCCCTCCTCCCCTACCTCCACCACCTGGGCCGCCATCGCGGTCGCCCAACGAGGGATTCTGTGAAAGAGCTTGCTTGCCTGGTCGTATTGCTCCTCGGCTGCTCGTCGCTGTTTGGGCAGACCTACGACGTCATCACGGGCTCAACCTTCACCGACGGCGGTGGGAACCCTCTCGCCAACGGCAGCATCGTTTTTCTGCCAGTCCTGAATACAGGGAACCCCCTGAATGCGAAGATAGGCGGTGGCGGACAGATGCTTCCGCGCCCCGTAACCTGCCTGATCGTGAATGGCTCCATTACTACGCAGCGCAGCGGCGCAACGTGCAAGCTGGTAGACACCGGCAATTCGAACCCTGCGAATTTCTGCTACAACGCCACGGTAACGGACACCGTCGCGCAGACAACCTTCCCGCCCTATCCGTGCATGCAGCCGCAAGCCTTGGCCACGAGCTGGTGCACCACCGTTAGCGGCGCTACGACGTGCGACATGGACAACTACGTCCCTCCGTACCCCGCTCTCGCGCTCGTCACGGCCGGGCCGCCTGGCCCGACAGGCCCCGCGGGACCTTTCGGAGCGAATCCATCCAAATTCAACGGAGAGTTCCTGGTCGACGGAACGATCTATACATCGCTGAATGCGGCCTGGTCGGCTGCTCTGAGCGCGGCAAATAGCACCGGCGCGGATCAGACGATACGCCTCGGCGTAGGAACCTATCTAGCGTCTTCGACGCTCTACGAGCCGACGAACGGAGCCTGCATCAGCCTGATCGGCAGCGCGGGCACGACGCAGCAGATCTCAGCTGGAACACCGCCCGGAATTTCGAGCACGGTTATTGTTCCTACGAGCTGGGGAGGGGGCGATTTATTCAGCCTGCAGAACGCCTCGAACACGCAAGCGCAGAGCTGTTATTTCGCGGATTTTACAGTCGCTGGGCTGGGCGGCATCGGTGGAGGGATCACTGGTTCGGCGTTCAATTTCCAGTGGTTTCGCGGACTGACCATCGAGAATGTGACGATCAACGATACTGGGGACAACGCGATCATTCTGGGCGAAGCCTCCGGATCGCACCAATCAAATTTCTATCTGCGCAACGTGGTGTTGAGTTATGCCTACAACGGAGGGGCGGGATATGCCCCTTCGACGAGGCCTGCTTTTGGATTGCAGCTTCTTCCGACAGCCATCGATGGAAACGTGGACACGCTCTTTTGCCGCAATGCGCTGACGGCTTGCGTGGGCACCCAGGGCACGGGGACGCAGTTCAGCAAGATTCATGGATTCGGCTATCCGTATGCCTGCACGACCGGGCCATGCAATAACCACGAGACAAATTGGGGAGCTGCAGACGCGAGTTGGGCCAGCGACTATGTGCTTTATGACACGGGCGGGAGCAATACCTACACCGACACGTACATGGACTCGCCGGCAATCGCGGCCTTTTACATTGGCGCGAACGGAATAAGTATCAACGGCAGCCTGCTTTTCTGGCCGGATCAGGTCACATTCCCTCATGCGAATCTGGCTTCCGTCGCCTCGACGGTGACAAGTGGCCTCGTTATCTCGAACGTGAACTGCACCAACATGAGCACGTCTGCCGGTGCTCCGTCTTCACCGGCTGGCGCGTCTGGTGTGTGGATCAGCTATTTTGCCACTGCGGGAACTGCGCCCAGCTATTCCTCGGTGTCTAACCTGGCAGGTTGCGGGGCATATGTACAACAACGAATTGCGGCGGTGCAGACGGCCTTTGACATCAGCGGCAACAACTCGGCAAACACGAACTTTGGCAGTGATGGCGTAGTGCCGAAGGTTTTCGTCACTCCGCTAAGCACTTCGGCGGCTCAGGGCGGCGTAGAAGTGGAGAACTTCGCCGGTGGCAACGGCGATACGTTTTACAGCGGCTTTACCTCGCACGCCTCGAATTTCGCGGTGCGGGCCAACAGGCAGCGTGAAGATGGGAGGCTTGCAGACGGCGGCGGTGAGCTTAACGGGAGCGACCACGCTCACGGTCGATAACAAGAACGTCATGGCCAACGCTTCGGGAAGCGCGTTCACGCTCACCCTTCCGTCGTGCTACACGGCTATGGCGGACGGACTTACCCCCATCGGAACCGAGCTGACGATCATCAAGACTGATGCCAGCGCCAACGCGGTCACGCTCGCGACAGTTAGCAGCGAGACGATCAACTATCTTGGGAGCGCGTCAGCCACCTACGTTATCGGCTCCGCCGGCGGCGTTACGATGGTCTGCGGAAGCGACAACAACTGGTACGTAACCGTGTCGATCGTGAATCTGGTGACGCCCGGCAACGGCATTTTCACCTGGACGAACGGGGTCCCGTCGTTGGCGATGGCGAACCTACCGCACTTCACCTGGTATGGAACGTTTGCGGGAACGTTTGGCACTTCCACCAACAATTCGCTGGGCGCGATATGGTCGCCGACGTCGGCCGTGACGATGACACGGCTGGATATCGCAATCGGCACAGCGCCGTCCGGCTGCACGACCTATCCGGTCATCGGCGTCTACGACTCCACGACCGCGACGTGGCTCAAGACGGTGACTCTGGCTTCTGGCACCTTTGCCTACCGCAACTCCGCAAGCGTGGCCATTACCGCTGGGCACAACCTGTCGATGGGCGTCCAAACAGCGGCTGCCGGATGCACCACCAACGCCGGCACCGCCCAGCTGACGATGGAATATGTCATGCAATAGCGTTCGCCAATTTGGGTGGAAGCCGGCGGTTGGTGGGGGAATCGTACCGACGAAACCCAAGTTTCAGGATCGGGACCCGGTGCACCCGGCAATACACAATCAGGAAACTAGGTAGTGTCCTAATTTGAACGATGCCTTGCGAGGGTGAAAGGTGGGAGTGAGTTAGTTGCCCTTTCAATCGGTCAAAGGCTATACGCCAGCGGATGCTTGGGCTCGTAAAGCATGATGTCGTCCGCGCCAGGTACGGCCATCATGACCACGAGTCCGTACCCGTGATCCTGAACTTCGCCGCGGAACTCCGCTCCTTTGCCCTTCAGTTCAGCGACCGTGTGTGAGATGTCGTCGCACATCA
>JABCZC010000114.1 GCA_013289875.1 Acidobacteriota bacterium
CTTTCGCAGGTGAGCTTTACACATCATGCAAATCGTTGAACCGGAGCAAAGATGGAGAGTTGCGCAGTGTGCCCTCGGGCGAAGAGAATACTGGCGATGGTCTCCTGCGGACAATGCGTGCGCCTGAGCGTGACCATGCTCGCTCTCTTCGCGGCTGCCTCACCGGCATGCCGGGGTGAATCCAAGCGCAAGCCGGATCCCGACCCGGGCCCGCCCCCAACAGTGCGGATTGAGGTTGGGCATCTGGGATATGTTTCGCCTAGCAGGGCGTACCTCAGCTATCGATACTCCACCACGACGCTGGACTTCATCGATAACGATCACCTGCTCTTTACTTTCCGCGATGCCTCGCTCATGCATCGAATTCCGAACGATCCGCCGGATGATGAAGATCAGATGATTCGCGCCGAGGTTCTCGACGTCGCCACTGGCAAGGAGGTAGAGGAGAGCCAATGGCGCATGCACGATCGGCAGCGCTATCTGTGGCCGCTGCGCGGAGGCCGATTCATAGTGCGGCAGAGAAATTCACTCTACCTTACCGACAGTCATCTGGAATTGCGGCCGTACCTTCAATTTGACACACCATTGCAACTGGTTCAGATTTCCCCCGATCGCAACCTCATGGTAATCGAGCTGCAGAAAATCGTTCTTCCCGACCCCGATGCGCCGAAAACCTCAGGTCTCGACTCATTCTTCGGGCCGCCTCCCAAGCCAAAGCGAACTCGAATGGTCCTGGTGCATCCGGGCGACAATACTGTCCTTGCTGAGAGCGAAACCCGGCATCCCGTTGACGTGCCCATGGTGGAAAACGGCTACCTGAATCTGCTCGAAGGCAAGGATCCGAGCAAATGGGTGATGCAGCGAGAGCTGCTTCGCGGCGATCCGCAAGTCATCGCCGAGGTCAAGTCCTCGTGCATGCCCACTCTCATGACCCTCAGCGACAACGTCGCGCTGGCGGTTGGGTGCCCGCCTAAAGGAGGGAACGACCACCTCGTGAGTGCAATCTCCCTGAAGGGAGATGTGCTATGGCAGGACCGCTGGAAGGCCCGCTATATCTGGCCAACCTTCGACTATGCAGAAGACGGGAGCCGCTTCGCGTACGGCTCGCTTCAGATCAACCGCGACATCGGCTCCATGGATTTCTTCGGTCAGGAGGATGTCGTTGCGCAGATGGTGGGAGTCTTTGACACCGAGTCCGGCAAGCTCGTGCTGACAAAGGATGCCTCGCCGGTATTGAGCGCCGGACACAACTATGCGCTCTCCTCCAATGGCCGCCGCTTCGCCATTCTCCGCGAGGGCGCGATCGAGATTTATGATCTTCCACCGGTCGCACCTGCGGCGCCATCAAATGTAGCGGCGAAATAGCCTTACGCAGGCAGTTTTTCTGTTTCCGGATACTGATGCTGTTCCCGTCCAATCGCCCCGTCATACATTGTGGTGGTCTTGAAGCGTTCGAAGCGCCCATCCGCGGCCCAAAGCTGGCAGCGGTCTTCGAGCGCGCGCCGCTCGTCTGCTGACATCGGTGCGAAGTTTGAGGCGATGGCGAGGTTCTGATCGAGCACGATTTCAGAGTCAACGCCGCTGATCGTGGTAGCGACCGGCAGGCTCATGGCATAGCGAAGGCCCTCATCCGGGGTGATGCCGCCGTGGGTCACCATTTCGCCGGAACCGCCCAGGCTTTTCATTCCAAGGACTGCGAGGCCGCGCCGGTTGGCCTCAGGCAGCACATTTTGCTGAAAACTACGAAAGCGTGCGTCAAAACAATTCAGCGGCATCTGGATCGTATCGAAAGGGAAGTCGTGCGAGAGCATCTTCAGGTGGATCGCGGGATCCTTATGTCCGGTAAAGCCCACCCAGCGGACCTTGCCGTCCTTCTTAGCCTGCTCCAGTGCTTCAATCGCTCCGCCCGGCCGGAAGATGAGATCCGGATCGTTGTAGTAGACGACTTCATGAATCTGCCAGACATCTAGATGATCCGTCTTCAGCCGCCGCAGGGATCGCTCCAATTGCTCCATGGCTACTTTCTTGTCGCGTCCGTGCGAGCAAACCTTCGTCATCAAAATGACTTTATCGCGCTTGCCCTGAAGCGCCACGCCCATACGTTCCTCGGCCTCGCCTTCGTGGTATTCCCAGGCATTATCGAAAAAGTTCACCCCGGCATCGATGGCCTTAGCAACGATCGTGTTTGCCTCCTGCTGATCCTTCGTTGATCCGAGATGATAGCCGCCTAATCCCAGAATTGACACTTGCACGCCAGTTTTTCCAAAAGCTCGATGAGGCACGGACCCGGTCGCGTTTTGGTCCGGTCCCAGCCCTCCCTGGTCGTTTTTCTCCATGGCTGTCTCCTGTGTATTGGCGGAAGTGTGTGCGGCAAGCGATGCTGCTCCGGCGAGGGCTGCCGATTTCAGAAATGTGCGCCGAGTAGGTTGTTCTGAAGATCTGTCCGGGGAGGTCATTATTCTCTTAGCCCGCTTGTATCGTGGGAAATGGCTTGCCCGTGTTCTCTGTGGCTTTCAGCATCTCCTTCACCTCCACAGATTGGTCATCCAGCGGGAAGCCGTGCGCCAGCCGCGCCTCAGGATTGTCGAACCTCAGCGACATCTTGTAGAGCTCAAACCTTCCATCGCCGGCTGCCGTGCGGCAGCGCTCGCGCAAGGCCATCATTTCGATTTGTGACAAGGGCTGGAAGCCCTGCGCGATCTTCAGGTTCTGCTCGAGAATTTCGAGCTTTTCCATTCCTGTAATGGTTGTGACAACCGGTAGACTCATCGCGTAACTCAAAGCTTCCTGCGCCGTGAGAACACCCTTTTTCACGGATTCACCGTGCCCCACGATCGGCTTCATTCCCAATGCTGCGACGCCGCGCCGGTTCAGCTCCGGGAGCACCTGCTGCTCAAAACTCAAGAAATTCGCGTCAAAAGGATTCAGCGGCATCTGCACCGCGTCCCACTCGAAGCCGCAGTTCAGCATCTTCAGATGAATCTCCGGCCGCTTGTGACCAGTGAAGCCGACAAACCGGACCTTACCCTGTTCCTTTGCCTTGCGCAGCGCTTCGGCCGCGCCGTTAGGTCGCGTGAACAGCTCAGGATCGTTCTCGAACGCCACGCCGTGGACCTGCCAAAGGTCGAGGTGATCCGTCTGGAGACGATGCAGGGATTCTTCAAGCATCTGCGTTGCAAGTGCCGCCTCACGCCCGTGCGTGCAGACTTTGGTCATCAGGAAGACCTTCTCTCGCTTGGCCTTGAGAGCCCTGCCCATCCAGTTTTCGGATTTGCCGCGGTGATATTCCCAGCAGTTGTCAAAAAACGTGATGCCGCCATCGATGGCGCGATCGACGATACGCATTGCGGTCTTCAGATCTTCCGCCTGGCCGAGATGATGACCGCCCAATCCGAGTGCCGAGATCTTTACGTCGCTGTGTCGGCCAAATGATCTTAAGGGGATGGTGGAGTTCAATGGCATGTCCGGTAGGATGCGCCCTGGCATCGTGGTGATTGTCCGGAAACGCGGGCTCCGTTCGGAGACCAGCCTCTCGAGCTTGTGATTCGTTGTTCCATTTCGAACATCGGCACCATCGGCATGCTGAATCAGCCGGTTGACCCCACGTGGTGCAACTAATAAAATTAAGAAGGAATACCCTACTCATTCGGCGGAAATCCCTTCTGCTAAAAAGGGTGTGGGTTGGCGGAGTCCATGGCTTCCGATCTTCGAATCAGCTCGCGCGAGCGGCTGGTGCTAACTACGATTATCGAAAACTACATCGCAACGGGCGAACCTGTCGCATCGCAAGCCCTTGCCCGCCAGTTCGGCAACAAGGACGGCATGAGCGCCGCGACCATTCGCAACATCATGGCTTCTCTCGATGAAGCAGGGCTTCTCGATCAGCCGCATACCTCCGCCGGACGCATTCCTACCGCCCAGGCCTTCCGCTTTTACGTGGATCAGCTGGCCGGCCCTGCTCGCTCTACCCAACTGACCCCGGAACGCCGCGAGCAGATAGAAGACAGCTTCATCGGTGTTGGCTCCAGCCAGCAGTTTCTTGAGCGCACCTCGCACGTTCTCGCCCTCATCTCCAGCGGAGTTGGCGTTGCGCTGGCCTCCGTGCGGGAAGCCCAGGCTCTCGAACATATTCATTTCTCCCGCCTTACGCGCGGGCGCGTTCTGGCCGTTGTCGTTACCACCTCCGGAGTAGTGCAGGACCGGGTGCTCATGCTCGACCGCGATCTGTCGCTCCCTGAACTCGAGACGGCTGCCCGATTCCTGAACGAAAATTTTCACGGTTGGTCGATCGATCGCATTCGCGCCGAGCTTGGACGCCGGATAGACGCCGAACGAAGCGAGTACGACCAGCTCATGAGTTCGGTCGAAGAACTTTGCCGCAAGGGAGCGCTGCAGGGTGATGCCGGCCAGGGGCCGACGATCTTCGTCGAAGGCGTTGCCAATCTCCTCGCCGGCGAGATCGATCGCGAGCGGCTTCGGCTGATGTTGGGCGCGCTCGAGGCCAAGCAGAGGCTGATCGAGCTGCTGAATGCTTACGTCGACGCGCGCCAGCAATCCGTGCGTGTCGTCGTCGGGCTGGAAGAAGCGATCCCTGGTATGCACAATCTGGTATTGATCGGCGCCCCGGCGCGTCTGGGTGCTGAGAGCCTGGGCACCGTCGCGGTCATTGCGCCCACTCGGATCCAATATCAGGAAACAATCAACGCTGTCTCCTACATTGCGCAGCTTTCTGACAGGATTTTCCAGCCTCCCCAGTAGCTTGCGCCCTCTGGCGTGCGCCTGCATCCAAGAATGCAGGTCTAATGCGCGATAAACTTGAACTAAAGATCAGGTTCGTATGAGCCGAAGGAATTTTCTAAATAACCGAATGACTGAAGAAACCCTTGAAGCAATACCAAAAGCCGACACTCCTGCGGAGGCGCCGGTCACCCCTGCGACTGATGCTGCAGCGCTCCCTGAGTCAGCCGCCGTCACACCGGAGGAATTTGACCGTCTCAAGTCAGAGCGGGACTCGCTTCTCGACAGACTTGCCCGCCTGCAGGCCGAGTTTGAGAACGCCCGCAAGCGCGAAGCGCGCGAACGCAACGAATTTCGGGATTATGCTGTTGCTGGAGCCGTCGAGCAGTTTCTGCCCGTGCTCGACAACTTTCAACTTGCGCTCAAATCGACGGGTTCGGCGGAGCAACTGCGCACTGGCGTCGAGCTGATTGTCAAGCAGATGGAAGAGGCCTTGCGCGCGCTCAATGTTCAACCCGTCGAAACGGTCGGCGCCGAATTCGATCCGCGCGTCCATGAAGCGCTGGAGATGGTCGAGAAACCCGAATTACCCGATCATCAGGTCTTTGACGAAGTGCGTCGCGGCTACCGCATCAAGGAGCGTCTGCTCCGTCCAGCGCTGGTCCGCGTCGCCAGCAACTCGCAACAGAAGGAAGCATGAGTCGAACCGAAAACGTGATTAGAGCCGATTACTACGAAGTTTTGGGTGTGTCGCGCAGCGCCTCTGACCAGGAGCTCAAGACTGCCTATCGCAAGCTTGCCATGCAGTACCATCCGGACCGCAATCCGGGCAACGCCGAAGCGGAAGACAAATTCAAGCAGTGCAGCGAGGCGTACCAGGTGCTCGCAGATGCGGAAAAACGCGCGGCCTACGACCGCTATGGTCATGCCGGTGTTTCCGGTGTGGGCGGCAACGGTAATCCCTTCGCGGGCATGCCGGACCTTGGCGATATCTTCGGCGATCTCTTTGGTTTCAACGTCGGTGGTGGCCGGAAACCGTCTCGTGTGCAAAAGGGTCGCGACGTGCGCTTCGACAAGACCATTGAATTCGACGAGGCGGTCTTCGGCAAGGAGATGGAAGTCTTCATTCGCCGCATGGAAGCCTGCCCGGACTGCCGCGGCATGGGGTCAGCCGATGGGCGTGGTCCGTCGACCTGCCAGCAATGCCAGGGCCACGGACAAGTTCGATATCAGCAGGGCTTTTTCTCCATCGCCCGCACCTGCAATGTCTGCGGAGGCACAGGCTCCGTCATCTCCGACCCTTGCGGAACGTGTCGCGGAGACGGCCGCGTTCAGCGCGACCACAAGATCAACGTCAGCGTTCCCGCCGGCGTTGAAGAGGGAACCCGCATCCGCTATCAAGGCGAGGGCGATGCCGGCCGTTTCGGCGGTCCTTCCGGCGACCTATACATCGTGCTCTCCGTGAAGGCGCACCAGTTCTTTGAGCGCGATGGCAATGACCTGCACTGTGTGCTGCCCGTCTCTTTCCCGCAGGCTGCGCTCGGCGCTGAAGTAGAGATACCTACGCTCGAAGGCGCGACCATGCTGAAGATTCCCGAAGGCACGCAGAGCGGGAAGGAATTTCGTCTTCGCGCGAAGGGCGTCCCCTACCTCAACGAACGCGGGCGCGGCGATCTCATCGTGCAAGTCGCGATCCAGACGCCCAAAAAGCTCACGCGCATTCAGAAAGAGCTGCTGCGTCAGCTCGGAGAGACGCTCACCGTGGAGAACACTCCAACCTCCCGCCGCCTGTTCGACAAGGTGAAGGAGATGTTCTCCTAAGCTGGTTACGATAAGTGGAAGATGGAAGATAGGGAGTGGGAAGCGGGATACCAGTGCGCCCGATAACTAGTCCTGCATCCTCCGACGCCTCTATCTCTTCGCCGTCGTCTTGACGATTGAATGCCTGCTAATGGGAAGCTTGCTCGTTTATCCAGTCGGTCTATTCGAGTAGCGCCGCCACAACCGCCATCGCCGTGATCGCCGCAGTCTCAGCGCGCAGAATGCGCGGCCCCAGGCTCACCGGCTTCCAACCCTCACTATCGAAGAGCGCTTCTTCCTCGGCGACCCATCCGCCTTCCGGTCCCACGGCCACTCGAATTACCGGCAACTCATCGCCCGCTGCCGCCAACGCCTCTTTAACCGCGCCACGCAGTGTCCTCGTACGTTCCTGCTCGGCGAGCAGCAGACGCACTGCCTCGCCTTCGCGCCGTGCCGCGGTCTTCAACGCGAGCGCATCTTCGATTACCGGGACATCGGATCGGCGCGATTGTTGCGCCGCCTCGCGCGCGATGCGCCGCCAGCGTTCTACGCGGTTCTGCGCCGACTGTGCCAGATGCTTCTCGCTGCGCCTCGCAATGATCGGGACGATGCGCTCGACTCCGAGCTCTGTTGCTTTCTCGATTGCCCATTCCATGCGGTCGAACTTAAAGACCGACAGCAGCAGCATGACGGGCAGGGCTGGATCCGCCTCGACCTCTGCGATCAGGTTGAATCGCACCGCGTCTCCGCTGATGCCGGCGATCACTCCGTGCCACACGCGGTCGCCAGCGACGATATCGAACTCCATGCCGGCCTGCGCGCGCAGCACGCGGATCAGGTGCGAGGCCTGCTCGCCCGTGAGCGATGCGGTGGCTTCATCCCAGCTATCGGCAATCCAGCGTCGACGCGTCATGTCATTGATTGTCGCTCATTCGCGCTCGTGGCCCACAAACACGAAGGGGGACGCTTTATGCGCCCCCCTTCTGTGTTGCCTGTTTCTACTGCTTACTTCTTCTTGGCTGCCTTCTTCGCTGGTTTCTTGGCTGCCTTCTTCGCTGCCTTTTTTGTTGCCATGGTGTTCTATTCTCCCTTTTCGATGTGACATCGAGTCTGCAACATCATGTTGCAGTTAACGAATGTATAGAAGTCTGAAAAAAAAGTGTCAAGAAAAAAATCGCATTTCTTCGCATTCAATTTTTCGAATTGAATCGTATGCGTCAACCTCTGATCGCTTCCAACTCAAATTGCGCGGAGATATTTGTCAAATTGCATGGAGGTGTTTCGCGATCGCAAGCGCAATTCCGGTGACCGAGTCGTGCCACGCATGCGCCATCATCCCCGCGCGAAGGCTCTTCCGCTGAATCGTCAGCGCGCAAAACATCGCGCCATACGCGACGATGGCGATCATCGATCCCAGGCCTTCATAGCCGTGAGCGGCGCCAAACAACAACGAAGACACAATCACTCCAAGCCACACTCTTCCGCCAATAGCGGCGAACTGCTGCAGCAGGTAGCCGCGAAAGACCAATTCTTCGACAATGCCCGCCGTGATCGAGAGCGCTACCCACAACGCGGCTTCCCGTACACCCTGGGGAGCCACGGCAATGACGGCCTTCTGGATCTGCATCAGGTGGAGCAGTCGCAACACCGTCGAGATTGCAGCGAGCACGATCACTGCCATCACCCAGAAGATCAGTGCCGCGCCGAAGTCTGTAACCCAGGCCTTCGCTCCGGCGCGCCGCTCGCCAAGCAGTTGCCGCAGCGGAACGCGGCGGATCTTGATTCCCCACCACACCAGCACCACCAGCACGCACTCCCACACAATTGTTACTGCATAGAATCTCAGGTGGTGCTCGCTAGGGCCGGAGGTCTTCCCGTGCACGCTCCCCAGCACCGAAGCGCCAAGAATCATCGCGATCAGAAGCGCTGTGTGCCACCACGGGGCGATCGGCTGCGGTGGCGTCGGCCACACGCTTCCGTCTGAAGACGATTCCGTCGATAGAACTTCACCGGTTGTCTCTGATATCTTCATCGGTTCCATCTAAAGTCTAACGGGTGCTCTGGCGCATCTATGATTGAAGTCAGGGAATTGAAGTGAGGCAGTCATGCAGGAAGCAGAAGATATCGTCATCGTCGCCGCGGTACGCACGGCCGTTGGAAAATTTCAGGGAGCGTTCTCCGATCTTTCCGCCACGCAGCTCGGAGCCGTCGCTGTGCGCGAAGCCGTCAAACGCGCTCAACTCGATCCGGCGCAAATCGACGAATGCATCATGGGCAACGTCATCTCCGCCGGACTCGGCCAGAACCCGGCGCGCCAGGCCGCACTCAACGGCGGTCTTCCGCCTGAGGTAAGCGCTCTTACGATCAACAAGGTCTGCGGCTCAGGATTGAAAGCTGTGGCGCTCGCCGCCCAGGCTATCCAGACTGGCAACGCCGGGATCGTCGTCGCCGGCGGCATGGAGTCAATGACCAACGCGCCGTATCTGTTGCCGCAAGGCCGAAGCGGCTTCCGCATGGGCAATGCTGTCGCGGTAGACTCGATGGTGCATGACGGCCTGTGGGACGCCTTCAACGACTACCACATGGGCGTTACTGGCGAGAACGTCGCCGAAAGGTACAATGTCACGCGCGAGGAGCAGGACGAGTACGCGCTCAACTCACATCGCAAAGCTGCCGCCGCGTGGAAGGGATGCCGCCTCGCTTCGCAAGTCGTTCCCGTCGAAGCCCCGGCGAAGAAAAAAGGTCAGCCGCCCACCTTCGTCCAGCGCGATGAATCGATCCGCGAAGATGCCAGCATTGAAGCTCTGCGCGCCCTCAAGCCCGCATTCAAAAAAGATGGCACCGTTACCGCCGGCAATGCACCCGGCGTCAATGACGCGGCGGCTGCGCTCGTCGTAATGTCGGCGAACAAGGCTGCGGAACTCGGCCTGACCCCGCTCGTCACGATCCGCGCGCAGGCTTCGAGCGGAGTCGATCCAAAGTGGGTGATGATGGCGCCGGTTACAGGCGTACAGAAGGTCCTCGCCCGCGCCGGATGGTCTGCCGACAGCGTCGATCTGTTCGAGCTCAACGAAGCCTTCGCTGTGCAGGCCATTGCCGTCACCCGTGAACTCGGCATTCCCTTCGACAAGGTCAACGTCAATGGCGGAGCCATCGCCATCGGCCATCCCATCGGCGCCAGCGGTGCACGCGTCCTCGTCACGCTTATCTACGAGATGATCCGCCGCGACGCGCATCGCGGTGTCGCCGCACTCTGTCTCGGCGGAGGCAACTCCGTCGCCCTGGCCGTAGAAAGATAGAAGAGGTCCGGATAGCTTGCCTGTCGCCGACCCAACGCAAAGATTTTCCGGCCGTGTCGAGAGCTACCGCCTGCATCGTCCCGGCTATCCTGCTGCCATTGTCGATCTGCTCGCGCGCGAATGTGATCTGAGCAGCGACTCTCGTATCGTAGACATCGCCGCGGGCACCGGCCTGCTGACCGAGATCTTCCTGGCAGGCGGATTCGAAGTAACTGGCGTCGAGCCGAACAAACAAATGCGCGCGGCGTGCGCCA
>JABCZC010000115.1 GCA_013289875.1 Acidobacteriota bacterium
AAACTCGCGGGCCAGACACAGGACCGGAATCGGATCGACAGGCTCCCTCAGTGCTGAAGCGAGAACAGGCGCCGGATATTGCCTAAGACCCAGTCCGCCAGCCCGTCTGCATGCTGCTCCTCGTGGTCGCGGTGGTCGAGCACGGTGCGATGCGCCAGCTGCCGGCTCGCAAGGCTTTCGCTGAGCTCCTCGGCCATAGCCGGACGTGCCTTGAGCAGCGGAGCGATCGCATCCTTGGAAATCTCGTAAATCACGACCCAAGTGAGCGCAGTAAGGTCCCCCTTCAGTGGCTCACCGGTAAGCAGTCCCATCTCGCCGAAATAGTCTCCCGGTGCCAATCGGGTGACCTCAATCTTATTGCCGTCTTGCTCCACTGATCCAAGCAGAACGCCGTAACTGACGATGCACAAGGCTTGCAAGATCGTACCGGCCTTCACGATCACCTCGCCCGGCTTGTAATCCTTCCGCTGCATCTGCGAGGCTAGCGCTGTTCTTTCCTCCGCCGTCAAGGTCGAGAAAATCGAGATCCCAGCGAGCAGGCGTTTAGGAATTCCCGATTCCCCGCCTTCCTCCGCGGCGGAGCTTTTCGACGAGCCGGTCAACCGTGGCGAAAATTTCGCCCCAGCCGCCGCCGCCGCCCGATAGATCCGGTCGAAAAGCTCGCTTTGGGCCCGGTCGACGGCGCCGATATCCGCAACCAGGTAGGAAATCTCAAAATCGATCATCTCCGCGCTGACATCCTTGATGGTGACGGTCGGCTCAGGCGTCCGCAAGATCTGCGTGCTGCCGAGAAGCACTTCCTTCAGCAAATTAGAGCCCGCGGTGGGCGTCAGCGAGGGCTCCAGCTTCACCCTGATGCTGGTACCGTGAGTCTTGGTTGGCGCGCTGCAATTCACTAGTCTGGACTTCGCAATGACGCTGTTTGGGATGATCGCCACATCCTGATTTCCTGTCAGTATGTGCGTCGCACGCCAATTGGTTTCGATCACCTTACCCTGGAGGGTGTCGTCCAGAATGATCCAGTCGCCCACGCGGTAAGGGTGCTCGATATTGAGCACGATGCCGGAGAAGACATCTCCGAGCGAGCTTTGCAACGCTAGACCGATAATGATAGCCAAGGCACCCGAGGTCGCCAGCAGGCCTTTCACCGGGAGATCGAGCACATAGGCGATGATTGCGAAAGTCGCAGCGAGATAGATCAGGCCGGCCAGAAGATCCTGAACCAACTTAGATTCTCGCGGCTGTCGGCCCAGCACGACGAAGGCCCGCAAGAACCCGACGGCGAGCCATGCCGCGCCCAGCCACCAGATTACTTCGAGCGCGCCCACGACGAGACGCCTCGGTTCGGAGCCGATCGTTACGCCTGAGCGGTAAGGAGCGACGCCGCCGGCAAGCAACAGACCGGTGAGAGTGACAAAGACCAGAAGCTGGACAATAAAGTGCGCCAACGGGCCCCGCCTCTGCCCATAGCGAGCGCCGAAGAAACCGGCGACAATCACCGCACCCGCCAAAGGAAGCGGGTCAGCCACCGTCGCCAGTGTGGAAGAGAACGAGATGGCCATGTGATGCGGTACAGCCGCCGATGACTTGCCAACACCGAGCGATGGCGAGAAATACTCCTTGTGCGCCAGCAGTTCAAGTGCCACACGTACAAGACGCTCGTCGGGGGTCCTAGCTTGGCATTGTTTCCAAAACCCACTGGCTTTCCGCGCGACAAATTTGTCCCAAAACGCTACGGTCAACAGTTTGACGCTTAACGTTAATCGTTATACAATAAACCGATGGTAAAGGGTTTCCGATGCGCGGATACGCAGGCATTGTTCGAAACTGGCAAAAGCAAGCACTTTTCCAATATTGCGAAGATTGCAACTCGCAAACTGGCTCAGCTGGACGCGGCGGATACCTTGGAGTTTTTGCGCTCGCCGCCTGGGAACGGACTCGAGGCGCTGGCGGGAGATCGCAAGGGTCAATACAGCATTCGGGTGAATGATCAATTCCGTCTTTGCTTTCGCTGGACTAGCGAGGGGCCCATTGACATCGAGATTGTGGACTACCACTAAGGGTTATTGAGATGTTCAAGAATGGTATGCGTCCTGTACACCCTGGCGAGGTGCTGCAAGAGGATTTTCTGAAACCTCTTGGGATGAGCGCGAATGCTTTGGCCAAGGCATTGCATGTGCCGACGCCTCGTATCAATGACGTTGTGCGTAGGCGACGCGGAGTGAGTGCGGATACGGCCATGCGTCTCGCGCGCTATTTTGGCGGGGATGCTCGTTCGTGGCTGAATTTGCAGACGGCCTATGATTTGCGCATCGCGGAAATTAGCAACGCCAAGCGCATTGTGCGGGAAGTCTCGCCATCAACGGCGGCGGGTGCATCCTGATCCCTTGCCGACCGTTGCGACGGTCCGCCACGGAATATAGATAAGGTTCGCCGCACTGGAGCATCCGTTAGACGCAGGGCGACTGTCGTGAGCAAAATGAGAACAGTCGCAGTTCCGCAGCGATCGTGCCCCCGGCATCTTCGGCAAACATGCCCCTTCAGTTGTGAATCCCGCGCTTGGTAAAGCTGCTGATCAGTGTGCAAATCTGGAAGAGCAGAGCAATCAAGGGCGTCCCCCAGATGTCGGCAAAGGTATTGCGATAGGCCTCGGCGGGATTGCGCGGATTGTAAAGGACCGGCACCGTATCGCCGATGCCGTAGCGGGCCTGCGCAACCGGACAATCATAACCGTGAGCTGATCCCGCGCTGACCCATAGAGCCGCGGGGGTCTCGTTTGCCTGAAAACTGACTTGGGCCTGAAACTTAGTGCAGGCATACCTGCAGCGCCGGCCACAGCTGCAGCTACCATTGGTCGCACTTAGATCCACGACGTTTCCGGTTGCATCCATGGCGCGTATCAGGAACAGCGTGCGATCGGCGACGAAGCCGAGCACGACCAGCGCTAGGGCCATGGAAAACCAGAACATGACGGGACTCTTGATCGCGCTCATGGAGCGCTATTCCGCGACAGTGGGCGGGGCTTTAACAAATGGCTGATCGTCTCCATGAATATGGCCAGCACGGCCAGGTACAGGACCGCCAAGTAGCACCGGGACAGCAGCGCCCCGATGCCTGAAAAAACTATCGGGATATTCTGAATCACCAGCAGTTTGCCGACATTGGTCAAGCCGCTCGCCATCGAAGACCAGTGACCGTTGCTGGACGAGGCGAACAGATAGAACCCCGCCAAGGCCATCACGTACCACAGCAGTCCGAGCATCAGCAGGGCGGAAATCACCGCGGCCGCGCCGTGCGTGCGGCCGCTGCTGAAGGCGCGGAGTGCGCCGGAGACCGACATGATGCGGATCAGGCGCATCAGGCGCAGCAGTCGTGCAACCAGCCCCAAGCTGCCGATTGCGGGCAGCAGAGAGAGGGCCACCACGATGAAATCGAAGCTGTTCCAGAAGCTGCCGAAGTACTCCTGCGGGCGCGGCAGGTAGGCAAGCACGCGTATCAGAATCTCGATCACGAACGCCGCCTGCAGCGCCACCAGGATCGTCGCGATGAGCTCGCCGTGGCGGGTGGCGATCGACGGCGTGGCCTCGGCGCCCATGGTCATGGACAGGATCACGAGCAGCACCAGCACCACGTCGGGAAAATGCTCATTGGCGCTGATGGCTTTGATAAGTTTGAGCAAAGGCACTCCCAAGTTGACCGCGATGCGCAACGCATCGGGGGCATCCGCGTTCGGTGACTCCTCGCTATTTTGGCTATTCGGCCAACAGGGTGCCACCATGATCGCTTGATCTTGATTAAAGGCCAGATTGCGCTGGCTGCCGCGGACTTTATTTCGTTGCTTCTACTTTCGATGCGATTCAGAACGCGCATTTTCCCGCGCTGAACTGGTTCTTGATGGACAAATGCTGCCGCGCCGCAGAACAATTGTCACTGTTAACGCGCTCCGGCCAGTCGTGAACGTCCGGAATCGGGCAGCTCAAAAGGTTACGAGCGCGCCGGGCGCCTACAAGTTACACCACGAACGGCACCCTCTCGGCGCCGTGGGCCACTGCTCCCACTGCGACGTAGCATAATCAAGTGATGCGAATTCCAATGCGCCTGACTAAGTGGCTAAGTCCGAAGCACGCATCGCACGGCGTGCCCGTTTGGACACCAGTAACCGGGACCGGCGAGAGACCCCTGATCTATGAGCTGCTTGATGAGGCGTTGAACCTGCTAAAAGCCAGCGCTCCGGGCCGCTACGAGCGCGTGAGACATTCACTCAAAGGCATTCTGATCTTCGGAAAGGACTCCATCCGTGGCAGCTACATGTCGGACACTGGGATTTGCCGACTGCGCGAGAGCTTTATGCTCGCGCCAGATACGACAGCGGCGGCAATTGCATGCGTCTTAGTGCACGAGGCCACGCACGGACGGCTTTTCCGACTTGGCATTCCGTACGATGAGCTGCTTCGATACCGTGTCGAGATGGTGTGTATAAAAGCTACGTTGCTTACCGCGCGGCGGCTTCCGCGGGCGGAAGTCGAGGTAGATCGGTGTCGCCGGCAACTGACACTCGATCCTAAGTATTTGTCGAACGAAAGCTTTACCCAGCGCGCTGACGGTGAGTTACGCGAGCTTGGCGCGCCAGTATGGCTGATACGCTTTTCCATTTGGTTTCGTCGCAGACGCGCTACCACGCAGCCTCAGCGCAGAGCCATTCGTAAATGACGGTTCTCATGGTCGCCTAAATCCAGAGTTGCGGCTCTGCACCATTGTCCGCTTCGCGCCCTGTGACTGAAGGGCACTTCATTCACGCCGCGTCCGTTCGAGCGAATGTTAGCCGCCATACCAATGGACTACCGCCAGGTAAATCAAGGCAATAGCGCGGTTTGCTGCGACTGGCGACTGCGCCTAGCAGCAGGATTCCGCCAACCCGCGAGCCGATTGCCGTCGTAGAAAATTGCGCCGAAGCATCGGCAGAGATGCCACATCGTGCTCCATTTGATTTGGTTCGGCGCGGAATGGGTGAGCCGCCCAGGCCAAGTCAGGACAATCGCCGACACCCGCGAATCCCACTCGTGATGTGAGAAAATTATCGGCAGCGGACGCAGACTGTTACGGCATTCTCATTCCCGATTGTCTTGATGAAGCAGAGGCACCTGGCCTGGGTGTCGCGCGCGAGGCGCCGATGGTCGACGATGAGGTGGTGAAGGAGTGGTTCGTCCAGGAGATCCTCCCCCTGGAGCCCAGCCTTACGCGTTTCATCCGGCGCCATTGCCGCAAAGCGGCCGACGTAGCCGACATCCGGCAGGATGTCTATGTGCGAATTTACGCAGCCGCTCGCGAGCAGCTGCCACGGCGGGCCGGACCGTTCATGTTTACGACCGCCCGCAATCATCTGATCAATTGCGCCAAGCGAGCGCAGATCGTTTCGATCCAATATGTCGCAGATCTGGAGGCGTCGAGCTCCGCCGTCGATACCGTAACACCGGATCGAACGCTCTCAGCGCAAGACGAATTCCGGCGCGTGCGGGCCGGACTGGAACGGCTTCCGCCTCGCTGCCGCGAGGTCGTGTTGTTGCGGAAAATCGAGGGCTTGTCGACCCGGGAAGCGGCGATGCGTCTTCATGTAGGAATCGACACCATCGAACAACAGATGGTACATGGTATGAGGGCGCTGGTGGATTTCATGTTGGGCGGTAGCGGAAGGATTCGGCGGCCTGGGAAGTCGGAGAGGAGTCTCAAGAAGGAGCGAAATAAATGAGCAACTCGGCATCCGTCGAAGAGGTCGCTGCCCGTTGGCTGCTGCGAGGGGAAGAGGCCAGCTGGTCGAGCGAAGATCAGATCGAGTTCGATAAGTGGCTGAATTCAAGTATGGAGCACAAAATCGCATTTTGGAGGCTTGAGCACGGTTGGCGGAGAGCGGATCGCTTGGCGGCGCTGAAGCCTCTGTCTCACGCGCCCGGGCCCCGGCGCCCGTGGCTTACTTCGGCAGCAGCAGTACCGCTTGCCGCCTGCCTAATCTTATGTGTCCTCATCGTATTGCGTGTGGACTTCGCGAGGCACAAGACTTACGTCACTGAGATTGGTGCGCGCGAGATCGTGCCGCTGGCCGACGGTACGCAGATTGAGCTGAACTCCGGAACTACGCTGCGGGCGGCCGTGAAAGGCCAGGTTCGTGAGGTGTGGCTCGACGAGGGCGAGGTATATTTCGAAGTGGTCCACGATCCCGCCCGGCCGTTCGTGGTTCATGTCGGTAGCCGCACCTTGACCGATCTCGGTACAGAGTTTTCGGTCCGCCGCAACGATGCTCACCTGGAAGTTGTCGTGGTCAGTGGGCGAGTTCAGCTAGATAACGAGCCCATCGCTTCTTCCTCTGTCCCGGTCACCCTCGTCAGGGGCGATATCGCCACCGTCGAGGGAGCATCAACTTTGGTGGTGCCAAGTTCCGTCGATAGGATCGACGACTTACTCAGTTGGCGCCACGGATTGCTAGTCTTCGACCAGTCGACTTTGGCCGACGCTGCGTCCGAGTTCAATCGCTACAGCCGGAAAAAACTCCTCATTACGGATTCCACTATTGCACGGATGCGGATCAGCGGACGTTTTGAGTCCAGCAATCTTGATGGATTTATCCGTCTCTTGCATCTTGCGTACGGTCTGAATGCCTCAGATGAAGGTGCTGTCATCAAAATCTCTGAGTAGGTCGTTACGGGCTTTTGTTTTTCAGTTGTCTTCCATAAGGTGGCATAAGGAAAAACTACGGGGAAACTGAATGCCAGGGATACCGCATCGAAAACTAATGCTGTGCGCGTTGTTTCTTACCGGTAATGTGGTGGCACAGGTTATGGCCTTCGACATTCCCAAAGGTGATTTGAAGGCAGCCCTGGATGCTTATGCGAGGCAGTCGGGTGTTCAGATTATCTATCGGGTGGACGAGTTGCAGGGAGTTGCGAGCCTGGGCGTCCATGGCATGCTCGAGCCGCTCGCCGCTTTGGACGCGATTCTTGCCCATACAGGCTTTAGCGCTCGCCGTGACCGCAGTGGGGCTCTCGCCATCGTGAAGGATTCCACTACACCCAAGTCAGCGGCGCCCAGATTGCCGTCGTCGACGACCAGCAGGTTGGAGCAGGCGCCGGTACCGGCCAGCGACAGTTCCAATTTGGAAACGATTACAATAACCGCGCGGATCGAGGGTCTGGCGGCGATGCGCGTTCCGACGGCGCTCAAGGAAATTCCACAATCGGTCTCGCTCATTTCGCAAAACATTCTGCAGCAGCAAAATGACACCGATCTTGGCGGGGCCCTCAACTGGGCGACGGGCATCAGTGTTGTGCAGACCAATTCAGTGGATAACGATTTCTACGCCCGCGGTTTCGAGATCACGAGTTTGCATATCGACGGTGGTCCACCGCTAGCGCTCACGGCCAACAACCTGGTTAACACGCCGACTGACTTGTCGGAATACGATCATATTGAAGTTCTGCGTGGCGCGGACGCTTTGTTTGGCGGCATCGGCGCTCCTGGTGCCACGATCAGCTTGGTGCGCAAGCAGCCGCTGCCCGAGGATCGAGCCATTGTTTCTGCGTCAGTTGGTTCGTGGAATGACTACCGACTGGAAGGTGACGCAACGGGCCCATTGGGATTCGGCGGCGCCTTGCGCGGTCGTTTGGTGGCGGTCGGCGAGACTCAAGACTATTTTTACGATTCGGCCGACCGCCGAAGGGGCAAACTTTACGGCGTCATCAACTGCGATCTAATGCCCGATACGCTACTAATCGCAGGTGGTAGTTACGAAGAACAGTCCGGGGTGCCGGACTACAATGGATTGCCGCGTTACGACAACGGAGACGACCCGCATCTGCCGCGATCCACCTCCTTAGTGTTTCCGTGGAATCATAGAGTTACTCGTACGTCAGAGGGATTCGTAGAGCTGGAGCATCACTTCGGCAGCGATTGGAGGCTGAAATTCGACTGGACCGAGCTCAACCAAACTGTGACGGCACTGGTTGGAGACCCGCAGGGTGCGATCAATCCCGTCATCAACATCTTGGAGGGTTCATATGCCGGAATCCAGCTGAGCTCGAAGCTAGATCAGACGGCCATGGATGCCACCTTGACGGGCGGCTTCGACTGGATTGGCCGGCGCCAGGAGATAATCGTAGGGGCAGATTTTCAGCGTGCGCCGGCGACAGCGGCTGAGGCGCTGTACGTTCTGTCCACGCCGGTAGATCCGTTTTCCTTTGACCCGGGCACGGTCCCGGCACCTTCTGGCCGACCGTTCATCGCCACCTACACCGATGAGACTCAGGAGCAATATGGTATTTATGCAGCTTTGCGCCTGCATCCGTGGAACAGATGGTCAGTAATCGGCGGCGTACGTGACAGCTACATAAAGACTTCACTGGATGAGACAGAAGGCCTGGGCGATTCATTCCTCAACACACGGTCGAAAGTTCATGCGGACGCCGCGAAATTAGCACCATACGGCGGAGCCGGCTATGACATCAACAGACAGTATTTCGTGTACGCCAGTTACGCCGAAATATTCCAAACAAATAGGGGTGAGATAAGAGCCAACGGTACCGTCTTGCCGCCGGCCGCTGGCGTGGTTCTGGAGGCCGGCATCAAGGGCGTGTGGCACGATGGTGCACTCAACGGTGCGCTCGCCGGGTTCAAGATTGACGAGTACGGCGAAGCCGCGCCGGATCCTAATACTCCTGCTGTAGTTGACCCTATGGAACCGGACAGGACTTAGGACTTACTTGCTCGGAACGGAACTCATCAGGCGAACGATAACGCAGCGCGCTGTGCGGATGCACAGCGTTGTAGTCGGCGAACCAGGCGGACAGCTGAGCGAGAACGGTGGGAGCGTCCGGCGTCGGATTGATGCGAACGTAGTCGCGCTTGAAGGTCTTCACGAACGCTTCTGCCATCCCGTTGCTCTGCGGAGAGCGATACGGTGTTCGGCGCGGCTTAAGGCCAATATCTGCAGCAAAACTGCGGGTTTCGCGTGCGATGTAGCAGGACCCGTTGTCCGTGAGCCATTCAGCCGGATGCGGCATCTCCGGAACCTCGCCGAAGCGAGTCGACAGGGTTTGCACCATGATGTCCCTGACCAGCTCGCCACTGATGCCGGCGGTGGTGGCGGCAAAGGCGATGGCCTGCCGGTCGCAGCAGTCCAGGCTGAACGCCACCCGCACCCGTTCACCGTTATCGCACCGGATCTCAAAGCCGTCCGAGCAATAGCGCTGATCGCTGTGCGGGACTGCCACTGTGCCCTCGTGGGCACGCATCGGCGGCATCCCTGTGTATCGCTGCAGCAGGAGCTTGTGGGCCTTGGCAAGCCGGTAAACCCGCTTAGCGTTCACCGCGGGCAGTCCTTGCTCTCGCCGCAATCGGTTCAGCATGACCCACAGTCGCCGGTAGCCGTAAGTTGGCCGCTGCGAAGCTACTTCCCGCAGTTGCTCAAGCACGTGCGGATCCTCCACCGGTGGCCGGCCGCGATCGCACGGCACGGATCGGCGCCCGTGTCGCGCAGCAATATTGCTGCGCGACACGTTCAACACTCGACACACTGCGGCTACCGGATGGCGCTTCCTCTCGATCATGAGGAGCGCACAAGCCACTTTTTTTCCCGGGCAATCTCCTGTGCTTCGCGCAGGATCTCCGCCTCTTGTGTCTTCTTCCCCAGCAGCCTCTGCAGCTCACTGATCTGCCGGTATAACCCTTTGACTTCTGAGGCCGGAACAACCGCTTCATCGGCGCCAACAGCGCTCAAGGCACCTGCCGTGGCGAGCTTGCGCCAACGGAACAATAGGCTGGGAGAGACACGGTGCTGACGTGCGACGATCGACACGTTCATCCCTGGCTGCAGCGTCTCCTCGACCAAGCGCTGCTTCTCTTCTGCGGAATACCTGCGACGGCGCTGCACGGCGAAGACCTCCGGCTCAGCACTAGGCATAACACTATCTCTGGACATAGATCGTACCCCATTGGCTTAGATTTACGATCTGTCCGGTCTTTTAGGGGTCTGATCCA
>JABCZC010000116.1 GCA_013289875.1 Acidobacteriota bacterium
CAAACAATACGCCAGGGGTGCGTCGCTACTGTTAGATTGTTGCGATGACAGATGATCTGGAGCTTCGGGCGCAAATCGACGAGCTGCTTTTGTTGCAGCGGGCTGCACAGCGCATCGCGTCTGTGTTGGACATCGATGTCCTGCTTGAAGAGGTTGTGGGTGATGTGGTCCAGACGTTCGGATATTCGCGTTCAGGAGTACTCCTCAAAGATGAACTAACGAATGAACTGGTGATCGCGGCGGTCCGGGGATGGACGATGAATTACCACCAGAAAGGGGAAAGATTCAGGATTGGGGAGTATGGCATGGTTGGGCACGTTGGCGCTACGGCAGAAACCTATTACTCCCCTGATGTGCAGCTCGATCCGTACTATCAGGTAAGCGAACTCCTGACACGTTTCGAACTGGACATTCCGCTCAAGCGACACGGCGTATTGATCGGCGTGTTCAACGTGCAAAGCACTTCCGTGGACGGATTCGCCCCTTCACGCATTCGTGTGTTCGAGGCGCTTGCCGGTCATCGGGCCATCGCTATAGAGAATTCCTGGTTGTTTCTCCGCGAGCGACTGGAGAAGGAGCGGATGCGGACCGAACTCCGGGTGGCGGAGCTCATGCAGGGGCAGTTGTTGCCGCAGCACGACATCAGGCACGCGGCGTTTTCAATACACGGCGTTTGTCTGCCATGCCGTACCGTGGCGGGCGATTGGTACGACTATATACCGCTGCAGGATGGCCGCATCGCCGTGATTGTTGCCGATGTCGCAGGCAAAGGAATGGCTGCCGCCCTGCTAATGTCTTCAACACGTGGGATTCTGCGGCTCCTGGCTGAACAGGTGAGCGAACCGGCGCCGCTGCTGGAACGCCTGAATAAGACTCTGCTTCAGGACTTTCCCCGGTCCAGATTTGTAACGATGGCGTATGTTTTGCTCGACCCGCGCGACATGACAGCCCGGATCGCAGTTGCCGGACATCCGCCCCCGGTTCTGATTGCGGAGACGCCACGCATGCTGGAGACAGGCGGCTTGCCACTCGGATTGATGAATGCGGTTTACGTTGAGGAGCAAATCGCCCTTACGCCCGGGGCGCGCTTAGTGCTCTATTCGGACGGCGTTCACGAGGCTGAAAGTCCCGATGGCCAGCAGTTCGGATACTCCGGCATCGAACGACACTTCACCAATCCGAGCGCATCAGCGGACTCACTTCTCAGCGAGATCAGCAGATTTGCAGGTGGTCTTTCCCTCGGAGATGACGCGACCGTCGTTACGATTGATGTGCAAACCGCAAATGCCTGGTGTAACGATCACGTTCGAGAGAGCGGGCCGGGCGAAACTTCCCAATTGCCGACAATACCGCCAGGATGAGTCAATGAGCGCATTGCCCTGTTGTCGTCAATTTAGAATTCATTGCCCTGGGCAATGCTCTTCTGCTTAACGTACATTTCAATCAGCCTCCTTCTATTCACGTTGACATCCGACCCAAGGAGGCGCATGCTTGGGTCGGATGCCTTCCCAACATAGTCCCGATGATCGCATCGCCATTTTGCAGGGCACGCTCGACTTGCTCATTCTCAAAACCCTCGTGTTGGGACAGCGCCACGGCCAAGGCATCGCGCGCTCCATCCAGCGCCAGTCAGAAGAAGTCTTCTTCGTCGACCACGGCTCGCTCTATCTCGCCCTGCAGCGCCTTGAAGACAAAAGATGGATCAGCGCCAAGTGGGGTGTGAGTGAGAACAACCGTAAGGCGCGCTTCTATTCGTTGACAGCGAAGGGCCGTGAGCAGCTCCTGGAAAAGACCAGTGAATGGCAGCGGCTGACGAGAGCGATGGGACTGATTCTGGATGGAGGATCGAGCCGCGAGGAGGTCTAGTCATGTTCAGACGCAGGCGAAGAGCAGACGATTTTGCCGAGGAAATCAAATCACATCTCGAACTCGAAGCCGATGAGCTGCGGAGCGAAGGCTTGAGCGAAGACGAAGCGCACCGCAGGGCACGAGTCGAGTTCGGCAACGTGCAGACAGCGCAGGAGCGCTTCTATCTCAGAAGCCGTGTCCTATGGTTCGACAATTTACTCCGCGATGTTAAATTCGCAATTCGCCAACTGGTACGAAATCCGAGCTTTGCCGTTGTCGCAATTCTCGTGCTTGCTCTCGGCATTGGCGCCAGTGTCGCTATCTTTGCATTTGTCGATGCGGCGCTACTGGAACCACTGCCCTATTCGAATCCCAATCGGTTGATGGCAGTGAGCGAAAGCAGTGTTGAATCGCCGCGCTGGCCGCTTTCTTATCCGGACTTCCTTGACTGGAAAGCGCAGAACAAGTCCTTTACTTCGCTTGATGTGTACTCATGGAGCGGCTTTCTTCTGAGCGCTGGTTCCGGCGCTGAGCCTGTTCGGGCTATGCGTGTAAGCGGTGGCTTTTTTCAGGCGCTCGGCGTGCATCCCATGCTGGGCCGCGACTTCAATCCCGGAGAGGACCGGCCAGGCGGGCCGAATGTAGTGATCCTGAGCTATGGAACGTGGGTCCATCGCTTTGGCGCGCGGCTCAATTTGATCGGGCAGACAGTCGATCTCGACAACAACGCCTACACGATCATCGGTGTGCTGCCTCGGTCGTTTTCCTTCGCTCCGGGCGGAAACGCGGAGTTCTGGACTCCCATCAACGTACTGAGCCCTCACGAGCATTCACGTACTTTCTATCCCTTCCTCGGAATAGGAAGACTTCGCGACGGCATCACGGCGCAATCAGCGCAGACCGAAATAACCGCGATCGCAAAACAACTTCAACGGGAATATGGCATCACTGGCCGTGACCTCAGCGCCAATGTGGCTCCGCTCTCAGAGGTCGTTGTCGGCGATGTGCAACCCATCCTGCTGACGCTGTTGGGCGGTGCTGGCCTGTTGTTGCTGATTGCATACGTCAATGTGAGCAGCCTTGTGCTGGTGCGCTCAGAAAACCGCAGGCGCGAGATTGCCGTGCGTGGCGCGCTCGGCGCAACACGCGCGCGGCTGGTGAAGCAATTTGTAACCGAAGGTCTCTTGCTTGCAGCATTCGGAACCGGAGCAGGCATCATCCTTGCAGCTGTTCTCATAAGGCTTCTCGCTCGACTGGTTCCCAAAGACATGGCGTCGAATATGCCGTTCCTCGATGGTGTTGGACCGAACGCGCATACAGTAGCATTCTCTGCCGGAATCGCTTTGCTGGCCGCACTCCTGCTGGCAGCCACGCCAGTGTTGCGACTTTCATTCCAAAGAGTGCGCGACGGGTTGTCCGAAGGAGGTCGCGGTGCCTCCAGCCAACTGTGGCGCAGGTTGGGGGCGAACCTCGTTGTCGTTGAACTGGCAATAGCAGTTGTTTTGCTCGCGGGCGCAGGGCTGTTGGGGCGCAGCTTTTATCAACTGCTGCACGTACCGCTGGGATTTGACCCAAACCATCTTGCAACCGTAGAAGTTGCAGTGCCCGGAGCGGTTTACACGGCGAGCGGACAAGCCACAGAGCTCTATCGCGAAGTTGTGAGCCGTGCCTCAAGCTTGCCGGGTGTCGAATCCGCAGGACTCACCCGCATGCTCCCGGTGCAATGCAACTGCCCTACCGATGGAATCCGAATTGAGGGAAGGCCCTACCACGGCGAACACAACGAAGTGAACGAGCGTCATGTGAACGCGAGTTATCTGCCCACGCTCAAAGCCAGGCTGGTCCGCGGACGATTCTTCACCGAAGCAGACGATAGTTCAATGCCCGGCGTAGCCGTGATCAATCAGGCGCTTGCGCGAAAGTATTTTCCAGGCCAGGACCCCATCGGCCAGAGCATTGCGGACGACGAAGGCGGACGTCCATCCGAGTGGCAGATCGTCGGCGTCGTCGATGACATTCATGAAGGTCCGCTCGATCTCGACATTGCCCCCACAGAATATTTCTCCGTCAACCAGACAGGCGATCACAACTTCACTCTGGTCGTGCGCAGCTCGCAGGATGCGGGAGCGCTTCTGCCTATGCTGGTCAGCATGCTCCATCAGATCGACCCGGGCCTGGGCGTATCGGATGAAGCGACCATGATCGACGAAATTGACGCCACGCAAGCAGCGCTGCTGCACCGCTTTTCAGCGTGGCTGGTCGGCGGATTCGCAGCCATGGCACTGATCCTCGGCATCGTCGGGCTGTATGGAGTCATCGCCTACTCCGTGAGTCAGCGAACGCGAGAGATTGGTGTGCGCATGGCTCTCGGAGCCCAGCGCCGCTCAGTCTATGGACTCGTCATGCAACAGGCAGGATGGCTAACCGCAGCCGGGCTGGCCATCGGATTGATCTGCTCCATAGGAACATCTGTGCTGATCCGCAGCCTGCTTTTCGGAGTGCAGGCATGGGACGCGGTCACTCTCGTCAGTGTGGCATTGTTGCTCGGGCTGGCTTCGATGTCGGCAAGCTTCCTGCCCGCTCGCCGCGCTGCGTCGGTAAATCCGGTGGAAGCTCTTCGCGCCGAATAGTCTGCATCCTAGCCGTGGCATTGATTGTCGCTAAATCGCATCCGCATCTCAATGAGCGCTTTACCCTGTTATCCGCAGATGCTTTCAGGTCGGAACACTTTAGCCGATTGAGCACCCTCCCGGAGCTCGAACCGCGCTCTCAGCAGGTTGCCATGTCTGCATTGTGAGTGATAGATTCCGCTCAAACGTTTTAGTAGACGGCTATGGCATCCACAGCGGCAACACTTCGGACGACTGGGTCCGCGTCTTCGGCACACAAACCTGAGCGCCTTGTCTCCCTTGATGTCTATCGCGGGCTGACGATTGCGGGAATGATCCTGGTTACTGATCCGGGGACGTACAGCGCGATCTACTGGCCGCTGCGGCACGCGGAGTGGAATGGATGGACTCCGACGGACATGATCTTTCCGTCGTTCCTTTTCATCTCCGGTGTGGCCATGACCTTCTCTTTCGCGGCACGTACAGCGCGCGGAGAAACGAGGCGTCAGCTTGCAGCGCATCTTGTCTGGCGCGCGGCACTGCTGATCGTGATTGGCCTGGTGCTGAATGGCTTTCCGCTGTTTCAGCTGCACACGCTGCGCATTCCTGGCATCCTGCAGAGGATTGCACTGTGTTATCTCGGCGGAGGCTTGCTCTATCTGGCGTGCAGCACAAAGACACTGCGCGTTAAGGTTTCTATTCTCGCTGGAGCGATTTTTACAATCCTCGCCGGATACTGGGCCGCGCTGAAGCTGATTCCGGTGCCCGGATTTGGCGCGGGGAGGCTCGATTCGCTGGGCAACCTGCCTGGCTATATTGACCGCGCCGTGTTTGGGACGAATCACATGTGGGCTTACGGACTGACGCCGGGATACGGAGTAACTTACGACCCCGAAGGAATTCTTTCCACACTTCCGGCGCTTACTCTTCTACTAGCGGGCGTCGTTGCCGGAGAGTGGCTGCGCACAGAATCCTCGCCGGTCCGGAAAGTTCTTGCCATTCTGGCGGGGGGCATCGTCCTGCTGCTCGCCGGCCGTTTGCTCGATCTCGCTCTGCCCATAAATAAGCGAATCTTTACGACGACCTTTGCCTTATTCAGTATCGGCTTCGGCATGGTTGCGTTCTCTGTGTGCTACTGGGTTGTGGATATTCGCCGCTGGCGCTGGTGGACCGCACCTGCCCTTGTCTTCGGAACCAATGCTATCTTTGCGTTTGCGCTATCGACGGTCATTACTTCCCTCTTTGATCTGATCCGCGTCGGAAGCGAACGCCTCACGATCCACGCGTGGGGCTACAGCCATCTCTTTCTTTCCTGGCTGAATCCCATACACGCTTCTCTCGCGTACGCGCTGGTCATTGTGGGATTGAATCTGGCGATTGTTTCGATTCTTTATCGAAGGCGGATATTTCTGCGCGTTTGAGGCTGCTGCTTCAACCTGCCTTCAACGCCCCCGTTCCTTGACGCTCGCTCTCTTCAACACCAATAATGGATGTTGACACTTCCACTGTCTCAACCACCATCAAAGTCCACCCAGCTTGCCGCAGGGGGATTAGAAAATCTCTCTGCGTCGAATAACTCGGCGCGCCAGCAACGATCGCTGGAGAAGCAAACGGATGAGGTTCCGATGTTCATGATTGGTCTAACTCAATCTGGAAAAAATCAATGAGCACAACTGCAGTGAAGCTGCGTGGAAACCGCGCGGCGAGTTTCTGGCAGTCGACGAATGGCAAGAAGATTGTGATGGCGGTAACGGGCGCGATCCTGTTCGCGTTCGTGATCGGGCACATGCTGGGCAACCTGCAGGTGTTCGACGGCCCCGAGAGGCTGAATGCCTATGGGCATTTCCTGCATTCGCTGGGGGAGATACTGTGGGCGGAGCGCATCGTGCTACTCACGGCCGTTGCGCTGCACATTACGGCGACCGTGCAACTGGCGCTGCGCAACAAGAAGGCTCGGCCGGTGGGCTACTCTCGCAAGGAGGCGATCAACTCGTCGTACGCCTCAAGGACGATGTACTGGTCGGGGCCGATCGTGCTGGCGTTCATCATTTTTCACCTGCTGCATCTCACCGCCGCCATCATCGATCCGAATGCGGCCTATATCGAGGGCGATGTGTATCACAATGTGGTGGCAGGGTTCCAGGTCTGGTGGGTTTCGGCGTGGTATATCTTTGCGATCTGCCTGCTCGGCCTGCATCTGCGGCACGGCATCTGGAGCATGTTTCAGTCGGTCGGCCTCAATCATCCGCGGTATACGCCGTTGCTGAAGACTGCGGCGATCTGGATCGCGGTCATCATCGTTCTGGGATATATTTCCATTCCGATCAGCGTTCTGTTGGGGCTCGTGAAATAAATGACACTTGATTCGAAGACTCCTTCCGGTCCGATTGAGAAAGCGTGGGAGAAGACGCGCTTCGATCTGAAGCTGGTGAATCCCGCGAATAAGCGCAAGCACACGATCATTGTGGTGGGATCGGGGCTGGCGGGAGCATCGGCGTCGGCGACGCTGGGCGAGCTTGGCTACAACGTGAAGTGCTTCTGCTTTCAGGATTCGCCGCGGCGCGCCCACTCGATTGCGGCGCAGGGGGGCATCAATGCAGCCAAGAATTATCAGAACGACGGCGACAGCGTGTATCGCCTGTTCTATGACACGGTGAAGGGCGGCGACTTTCGCGCGCGCGAAGCAAATGTGTACAGGCTGGCGGAAATCAGCGTGCACATTATCGATCAGTGCGTGGCGCAAGGCGTTCCTTTTGCCCGAGAGTACGGCGGGGCGTTGACGAACCGTTCCTTCGGCGGCGCGCAGGTTTCGCGAACCTTTTATGCGCGCGGGCAGACGGGGCAGCAGCTTCTGCTCGGTGCGTATCAGGCGCTGGAACGCCAGGTACATGCCGGGACGGTCACAATGTATCCGCGGACCGAGATGTTGGATTTGATTGTGATCGATGGGCAGGCGCGCGGGATTGTGACCCGCCATCTGGTTACGGGTGAAATTAGCACGCATTTTGCCGACGCTGTGATTTTGGGCACGGGCGGATACGGCAATGTCTACTATCTCTCTACAAACGCGAAAGGCTCAAATACAACCGCAATCTGGCGCGCGCATAAGCGGGGCGCGCTGTTCGCCAATCCCTGCTACACGCAGATCCATCCGACGTGCATTCCGGTTTCGGGCGATTATCAATCAAAGCTGACGCTGATGAGCGAATCGCTGCGCAACGATGGCCGCATTTGGGTGCCTGAGACGAAGGGTGACCAGCGTTCGCCGGATCAGATTCCGGAAGGCGAGCGCGATTACTACCTGGAGCGGCGCTACCCGAGCTTTGGCAACCTTGTGCCGCGCGATGTGGCATCGCGGAACGCGAAGGCTGTCTGTGATGAGGGACGTGGAGTCGGCCCGAGCGGGCTTGGCGTTTATCTTGACTTCTCGGACGCCATCGGGCGCCTGGGCGAGCATACAATTCGGGAGCGCTACGGCAATCTCTTCGATATGTACCAGCGCATCACGGATGAGAATCCTTACAAAGTGCCGATGCGCATCTATCCCGCGATTCACTACACGATGGGCGGGCTATGGGTGGATTACAACCTGCAGAGCACGATTCCCGGGCTGTTTGTGATCGGAGAGGCGAACTTCTCAGATCACGGCGCGAACCGCCTGGGCGCGAGCGCGCTGATGCAGGGCCTCTCGGATGGATACTTCGTGATTCCCTACACGGTCGGCAATTATCTCGCGACGAACAAATTCACCAAGGTGGACGCGAGCCGCTCTGAGGTTCAGTCCGCTGTGGCCTCTGTTCAGCAAATGACTGACAAGCTGCTTTCGATCAAGGGCAAGCGCACGGTCGATTCTTTTCATCGCGAGCTGGGCAAGATCGTGTGGGACCACTGCGGCATGTCGCGCACGGCTCAGGGACTGGAAACTGCAATCGGGCAGATCCGCGCGCTGCGCGAGGAATACTGGCAGAACGTGAATGTTCCTGGGAGTGGCGACGACTTGAACCAGAGCCTGGAGAAGGCCGGGCGGGTTGCGGATTTCTTCGAGCTGGGTGAACTGATGTGCATCGATGCCCGGGAGCGCAACGAATCGTGCGGAGGACACTTTCGCGAGGAGTATCAGACTCCCGAAGGCGAAGCGCAGCGCGATGACGATCATTTCTCTTACGTCGCGGCATGGGGCTACACGGGGCCGGGAAATCGTCCGGAACTCTCGAAGGAGCCGCTGGAATTTCACTACGTTCATCCGAGCCAGAGGAGCTATAAGTAGTTCGGCAGAAATATGGATAAATTATGAAACTGACGCTGAAAATCTGGCGGCAAAAGGGACCCAGGGACAAGGGCGCATTCGTCAGCTATTCGATGGACGACGTGAATCAGGAGATGTCGATGCTGGAGTGTCTCGACGTGCTCAACGAGACGCTGATCGAAAAGGGCGACGAGCCGGTGGCCTTCGAGCACGACTGCCGCGAAGGCATCTGCGGTTCGTGCGGATTCATGATCAACGGCGTCGCGCACGGTCCGGAACGCGCTACGACTGTGTGCCAGCTGACGATGCGGCATTTCAAAGAGGGGCAGGAACTGGTGATCGAGCCGTGGCGGGCGGGCGCTTTTCCGGCGATGAAGGATCTCGTCGTCGATCGGCGAGCTTTCGATCGGATTATCGCTGCCGGCGGGTATATCTCGGTTTCGACGGGAAACGCGCCCGACGGAAACACGATTCTCGTGGGCAAGGAGATCGCCGACCGGGCGATGGACGCTGCGGCATGCATTGGATGCGGCGCGTGCGTAGCCGCCTGCCCCAATGCATCGGCTGCGCTGTTTACAGGAGCGAAGATCGCGCACCTCAGCATCCTGCCTCAGGGCAAGGTGGAGAGCGACCGGCGCGCGCTGGGAATGGTCGCACAGATGAATGCGGAGCCC
>JABCZC010000117.1 GCA_013289875.1 Acidobacteriota bacterium
AGAGCATCGAGAAAGCCATTTGCCGCGGCATGATTGATCTGCCCGGCGGACCCGAGAACGGATGCGGCGGATCCAAATAGCACAAAGAAATCGACGGGATGTCTGCGCGAAAATTCATCAAGAAGCCAGCTTCCACTAACCTTCGACGCAAATACCGTTGCGAATTTTTCGCGTGTCTGCTGAAGCAGCGTGCTGTCGTCCAGCGTGCCTGCGGCATGCACGATTCCGCGCAACTCGGCCCGGCTTTCGCCGATCTGTTCGAATATTTTTTCGACGTCGCGTCGCTCAGAGATGTCGGCGAGCAGATCGTGAATCCGCACACCGCGATCTTTGAGTTTTGCGATTTGCTCGCGAATCCCCTTTGTCGGCTCGTTGCGGCCGACCATGAAGATGCGTGTGGCCCCGCGCTCCACCATCCACTGCACAGTGCGAAGGCCCAGTCCACCGTACGCGCCAGTCACTAAATAAGCTGCATCCGGCATCAACTTGCACGGCTTGGTATCGCGAGACGAGACCGAGCTGAGGGCGGCCAGTCGAGGAAGGACGAGCATCCCCTGGCGGATTGCCAGTGAAGGCTCCCGGGTGCCCTCCCGGATCAGTTGACCGAACCGAACCCAGTCCCTCTCGGTAGGCTTCGACGGGAGATCGACGCAGCGGATCGACAACTCGGGATGTTCCAAGTGCGCTGTGCGCGCGATCGCAACGGCAATTGCCGAGGGCAGATTTATGGGCCCGTCGTTCTCAATGGCAGCCGCGCCCTTTGTGATAAGCCAGATCGTAGCTCGATCCAATCTCTCCTCCGCCACTGCCTGCAGTAACTCGAGCACAACGACGGCATTCTCCAGGGTGCGTTCCGGAACGTTGGGATTCGGGACTTCCGAGTTAACGGGCGTATCGACCAGCTCAAGCAGAATGGAGGACGGCTTTTTATCTGCGCGCAGCCGCTGCCTAAGGGCGCTTCGCGCTGCCCTTCCACTCTCCTGTCCAGGAGGTGTTGCGCCTTCAAGTTTGTGAACAGTGATGCCCGCGGCCTCGAGCGCAGACGAAAGAAGATCGGGCTTTGTGCCTCCACTTAGGAGGTTTCCGCCGACAATCAGTGCAGACGGCCCATCCTCGCGGGTTGTAGTATCAGCAGCCTGAGCGACAAGAATGGTCTGCCGCTCCGTAAGCACTCTGACCGGGCCATCTTCTTCCAGCGCCGCACCTCGAATACCGAGCTCCGAAAAGAGATCCAGCCATTGTTGGCGACGCATCAGAGGGTAACTTTGCCGACGCTGCGCATCTGCAAAGCGCCACCACCCTTCGGTCATCCCCACGGTCAAGTCGCCAAACCGCTGCAGAGCCGTGCATTCAGAAATCAGCATGGTGCCGCCCTGGCGAAGCGTCGATCGCAGCCGATTCAACGTCTGAGCGAGATCCGTCGTCGCGTGCAGCACATTCGCGGCGACAATAATATCGACGCCATCATTAATCTCTGAATCTCCGCCAATTTCCTTTTCGAGGTCCAGAGTTGCGTATCGTACAAACGGAAATTTTGCGAACTTGTTACGAGCCATGCCGAAAAACGCGGAGGAAATGTCCGTAAAGATGTACTCGACGCACATTCCATTCAGCAGGGGCAATATTTCAGAAGTAGCGCTGCCGGTTCCCGCGCCAACCTCCAGCACTCGTACAACGCGATCTGCCGGATAAGCTTCGATCGATTTTCGCACTGCCTGAGCGAGAGCCCGATTAAAGATCTTCGACGCGGGCGCATCCTGGTAGACCTGTTCGGCGAGGTTAAGGGAACCGTTGGGGAACAACGCTTCCACCGCCGACATTCGCCCCTGCAGAACTGCGGCCAGATTGGAGGCCTGGCCGAGAAAATTCAGCTCTGCCGAAAACAACGGAAATTGCGCCGACAGCCGCGCGCGTTCGCTAGCCGACTTACTACGTGGGATTGTGCCGAAAACCCAACCGTCTCCGTTGCGGTGGACGATACCGTCTTCTTCCAGAATGGCGAACAGCCTTTCCATCAGGCGACGATATTGCGGTCTGACGCCTAACTTCGCGTGCAGGTCAACGGGAGAAAGGCGTGTGCCTTCGCGCAGATCGGCACCCAGTTCGTCCAGCGCGTCAAGAATGTATGTGGTGCAGAGATGATCGAGCTCGGGGAGGAAGTCGTCATACGCTGCAATCGTTTTGTGCGTTTCCGCATCGCGGTTCATTGCGTCGATTGCGTTCGCCGCAGCGTCGAGCATGCGACCGGGCGTGAGGGGCTGGGAGGCGCTGGCCGAGTTCGGTTGCACCCGCCACTCTGTTGTATAGAGCAACGGATCGAAAGATATCTGCGGCAAAGGCGCAGCGATGGCACTCTCAGGAGTCGTTACCCAATATCGCTGCCGTTGAAAAGGATACGTCGGTAACGCGAGTTTGCGAACAGAACGGTCTTCGTAGATTCCACTCCATTGAATGGGTGCACCCAGCAAATAAAACTGACGGACGGCTTCGTACAAGCTTGTCCAGGCGTCTTTGCCACGCCGCAAAGAAGCACAGCACGCGACCGAAGAGTGTGCGAGAGAAGGTTTCGCCATCCCGAGCAGGACCGGGTCTGGACCTATCTCGAGGAGAGCGGCGGGACGCTGCTCCATCAAAGAAGCTAAACCTTCGGAGAATCGGACCGTGCTACGAATGTGCTTCCGCCAATAGGCGGCGTCCGTTCGTTCCTGGGAGGAGTGCATCTTTCCGCTCACATTGGAAATCAGGGAAATAGCCGGCGCATCGTAGACCAGCTTGGCAGCCCGCTCTTCAAACTCATTCAGGATCGGCTCCATGAGCACAGAATGAAAGGCATGTGAGACGGTAAGTGACTGCGCTACTATTCCCTTTCCGACAAGCAGGTCGCGAAGACGTTGAATCTGCGTGGAGTCACCGGAGACCACGACATTTCGAGAGGCGTTTACCGCGGCGATATTGACATGGTGGAATTCGCGGAGAATTTCCGAAATCTCTTCTTCTCCGGCCCGGACAGCGAGCATCATGCCGCCTCGTGGAAGAGTGGCCATGAGCCTTCCTCGTTCGTAAGCGAGCGCAAGCGCCGCTTCGACCGGGAAAACCTGGGCGACACATGCGGCTACGTATTCTCCAAGACTATGGCCGAGAACAACAGAGGGACGGACTCCCCAGGAAAGCCACGTCAGGGCCAGCGCATATTCAAATGCGAAGAGCGCGGGCTGAGTCCAATGAGTTTCATGAATCAGATCCGGAGGAATTGTTTCCTCCCCGCATAACATCGCCGAGAGTTTGTGTTCGAGCTTTCCGCTTAAAATGTCGTCGCAATGATCGACGGCAGAACGAAAGACGGCGTTCTGCGTATAGAGTGCTCGACCCATACCCGAATACTGGGAGCCCTGACCAGTAAAAAGGAAGCCGATCGAAGGCTCTTCATATCCGGCGATGAACCGGTAGGACGGATGATCTTCCACACGCTGGTCGGCTAGCTGTTGCAGTTGATCGGACGCTTCTTTGGTTGAGCTCACAAGGAGCGCGATGCGATGCTGGAAGTGCGACCGCCCCGCATTCAGCGTGAAAGCGAAATCCGCCAGAGAAATTTGCGGTTTCTGTTGCAGATAGCCGGCATATCTACGGCACAAAGCGGAGAGCGCCTCCGCACTTTTTGCTGAGACGGTGATGATCTCCGACAGGAAAGGATCGCAGGTTTTGATCTGCGGGAGCTGAGATTCCTCGACAACGATATGCGCATTCGTTCCGCTGAAGCCAAAGGAACTGATGCCAGCAATGCGCGGGCGCTCTGTAACCGGCCATGAAGTTGCGCTCAGCGGGATTTTCATCGGCAGTTGCCGCAGAGCATCGTTTTCATGCCCGCTTGATACGTGCAAATGAGGTGGAAGCGATTCATGCTCTAACGCCAGCAGAACCTTAATGACACCAGCAACGCCGGCGGCAGCCTCAAGATGGCCGATGTTGGTTTTTACCGATCCGATCAGGAGCTCTCCACGAGTATCGTTGTGGCCAAAGCACCGACCGAGAGCTCCCAATTCGATCGCATCCCCCAGGACTGTTCCCGTGCCGTGTGCTTCAATGTAGTCCACGTCTGCGGGAGAGAGCCGCGCTTGTTTGAGTGCCGCGTTCACAACCGCTTCCTGAGAGGGACCGTTCGGCGCGGTCAATCCGCTGCTCCGCCCGTCGTGATTGATGGCGCTTCCGCGGATCACTGCGAGAATGCGATCCCGATCCGCCTGGGCATCTGCAAGCCGTTTCAGCACCAGCATCCCACAGCCTTCCGAACGCACGAAGCCGTCTGCCGATTGCGAAAACGTCTTGCAACGGCCATCGCCGGCAAGCATGTGTGCCTGCGCCAGCGCAATCGTCACATGAGGGACAAGAAGCGCGTTGGCGCCGCCGGCTAAAGCCACCCTACATTCATTCTGGCGAAGGCTCTGGCAGGCGAGATGGATTGCCACGGCCGAGGAGGAGCATGCCGTATCGATCGCCAGGTTCGGTCCCTTCAATCCAAGGAAATAAGAGAGCCGACCAGCCGCCACCGAACGCGCAATCCCGGAGCCGGAATAGGCGTCAAGCGTTGTTTCGTCGTCCATATTCAACAGCGAGGCGTAATCGTTCGTGCTCATGCCGACGAATACCCCGGTCTGGCTGCCGTTCAACAACTCTGCCCGTTCGCCGGCGTTTTCCAGGGCTTCCCAGCTGACCTCAAGCAGCATCCTCTGCTGTGGATCCATACCGACGGCTTCTTTCGGCGCAATGCCGAAGAACGCCGCATCGAATTGATCAATATGACCGACGAAACCTCCCCACTTTGTATTTGCTTTGCCGGGCGTGCCGGGCAAGGGAGCGTAGAAAGCGTCCGCATCCCAGCGGCTGGAGGGAATCTCCTGAATCGCATCTCCGCCGCCTGCCAGCAGATCCCAGAAGGCATCCGGCGTATCGATAGCGCCGGGCATGCGAAGCGCGAGGCCGGTTACAGCGATGGGTTCGGGGGCCGAGGTCACTTGTGCCGCTAAACGCCGCTCCAGTTCGGCGGCGAGCAAGGCAAGCCGCTTCGGAGAGAGTTTCTGGATGCGATCAAGGAAACCCTTGAATGTAGATTCAGTTGCCATGTGCTCCATTGCTTCGAATGTAAATCACGAATGAGAATCGAGCGATTCTACTTCCTGGTCAGTCATATGCTCGATCATGTCGAGAATGTCCAGGACATTCTCTTTCCCGTTCGCGACGTCTGTGGTTGGAGTTGCAATCTTTGCGAGGGGAGAGGGGTTTATGTCGGTGACCGGCGGTGTTCGATCGACGGTTAATGTCTCTTTCTCCAAATACACGGCGAGCGTTCGCAGTGTCGGATGATCGAAAAGAATAGTCGAGGGAAATTGCTTGTGAAATAGCCCGGACAGGGTATTGCGCAATTCAATGGCAAGCAAGGAGTCCATCCCGAGTGCGCTCAACGGCAGATCGGGATCGATGTCCTCGTCTTCTCGAATTCCGAGAGTTGTGCGCATGACGCCAGTGATTTTTCGAATCAGAACGATATTGCGAGAGATTGCCGGTAGTGCACGAATCTCTTTAAGCAAGGAGCTTCCGTTAAGAAGGTCCTCCGATCCTTTAGGGCTGTCCGGGAAGCTCGAGCCAACCTGCGCCGTCTGCAAAGTGGGACGGAAGTCGTATTCGGACACCAGGCTTTCGTAGAACGAACTGCTGCCTTTGCGCTGCGCCAGATATTGAGGCCAGCGGATCGCTGCGATTGCGATCTGGGCATCGGAAAGGGACAGTGCAAGACGCAGTGTTTCTAACGCATCTTTCGGCAGCATCGTCTCCATGCCCGAACGCGCGAGTTGGCGTTGTACTTTGTCGCCCGCGGCAGACCCGACATCCCTCCAGGCTCCCCAGTTCACACTCAGGGCCGGTAGTCCATTCGTTCGGCGGAAGTGAGCAAGACCGTCCAGAAAAGCGTTGGCTGCGCTGTGATTAATCTGCCCGGGAGCTCCGTCAATCGACGCCCAGGAGGAAAACAAGACGAAGAACTCCAGTTGCTTCGCAAGAGTCAGGACGTGCAGATTCCATGCACCATCAAGCTTTGGCCTCAAGACGGTATGAACAACGTCCCACGATTGGCGTTCGATGGAAGCATTCTCGAGCACCCCCGCGCCGTGCCACACCCCTCGAAGATTATTTCCTCCCAATCGAACTGCTTCACGTGCAACTCGCGGATCGGCGATATCGCCCTGAACAGTCTTGACTGCGACACCTTTCGTTTCAAATTGTGCGATCAATTGACGTGCCGCCTCGTCGGGTTCGCGACGCCCCACCAGAACGAGACCACGGGCACCGTTCTCAACCAGCCACTCTGCCAGAGTGAGACCGATACCGCGCATACCACCAGTGATCAAGTGAGATCCTGTAAATCGCTGCGTCGCTTTCCGCTGCACGACAATCCGGCCAATATGTTCTGCTCGGGCCATACAGCGGAAGGCATCCTTCACCTCGCTGGAGTCGAAGACCGTAACTGGCAACGCGGGAAGCTTCCCATCCGAAATTTCCCTGAAAAGGACTGCCAATCGCTCGGCTACCCAAGGCGCCTTGCTGGCGAAATGCGGCGTAAGATCCACAGGAAGATATCGAACACCCGGCCAATTCTTTTCCACGGCCGCACGGTCGCGCAAATCTGTCTTACCGAGCTCGATGAATCGTCCTCCGGATTTGAGCAGCCCCAAACCGGCATCGATTGCCTCACCCGCCAGCGAATTCAGCACGACGTCGAAACCGCCGGAGATTTCTTTGGCAAACTCCCGTGAGCGGGAATCGTAGACGTGGTTCACGCCGAGACTTCTCAGGAAGTTGCGTTTCCGTTCGCTTCCAGCAGTCGCCAGCGGTTCAGCTCCGGCCCTCATGCACAGATAAACCGCTGCAAGCCCTACCCCGCCGGCGGCTGCATGAATGAGAACACGTTCTCCCCTGCGGACTTGCGCAACTTCGCGCAAGCAGTAGTCCGCGGTCAAATACGCAATGCTTTGTGCGGCAGCTTCCGCAAAGGACAGCGTTGTCGGCTTTTTCACGACGACCGCTCGCGGAGCGATTGCATGACTCGCGAAGCACCCGGGTGTAATCGCCACTACTTCATCGCCAGGTATAAGGTCGGAAACCGACTTGCCGGTGCGGAGAATGATGCCGGCGCAATCTGTGCCGAGGGGCGAATCGAGATTCACAACACCGAGTGACTGCAGAACATCGCGAAAATTGAGCGCGGTAGAACGAACTTCGATTTCCACTTCATCGGGCTGCAGCTCTTGCCGCGGAGCCGTTATGTACTCCAGGGCATCGATTCCGGATCCCGCTCTCAGCTGCACCCGTTCCGGAAGCGCCTCGTCTGTGGCCGATGCTTGCACTCTCCGAAGCCTCGCAACGCGGCGTTCACCCGATCGCCAGGCAATCCATTGATCTTCTGCATCGGACAGAATCTCGGCAACAACTCGTGTTGCGGCGAGTTTTCCTTCTTCCGGGTCGCAATCAAGCCGCGTACAGCGTAACTCCGACATTTCGGCCGCAATCCCGGAAGCAAGACCTATCAGCGGTGTATCTGCTACGTGAATGCTTGCGGCGTCGGGACCGACGGCACACGCTCCTGCGCTAACAACGTAGAGCCGCGGCGCAGGGTGTGCTCTGTGTTCAATCAATGCGTGTACTGTCGCAAGTAGAGAGCGGATCGGAATTTCGACCGCGCTCGAAGCACTACCGGCTGGTACTTTGTCGAAGCCTTCATGCCTGTCTGTCACCCAAACGATGGCGTCGAGTGTAATGGAAGACGACAGTGCGTTTTCCAGGTCATTGGTACTTACCGAATCGGTCAGACCATTTTGCTGCCGGAGATTCAACGCTACTTCAGCGGCCAGATCTCCGTTACCGACGACCACTATTCGCTTCGACTTGGAAAGGCCCGCGGCTACGATGAGTTCCTGCCGCCCAAAAATCGACTGCTGATCGGCAGTTTGCGGCAGAGTTACTACCTTCTGAAAGCCCGCGTTCTCAAGCAGCGGCTGCCAGCTGCCGCTCTTCAGGGTGGGATAATCGGCACGCATGTGGCGATCTATATATCTCCACCATCCATCCAATAGTCCGACGGTAATATCTGCCCAGCGCTGTTTTCCGGTAACTTCAACCGGAATCAACACACCATCTGCAGCAAGCAGAAGCTTCAACCTGTCGAGCGTTGCGGAGAGATCAGCAGTAGCATGCAAGACATTTACGGCAACGATCACAGAGAATGTACCGTCGATACCTTGCGCACGCGGGTCGCGCTCTAAATCGAAAACATTGGCTCGAAAGAAGGCATTTTCTCCGAAATTGTTGACCGCACGCCTTACCAGTAAAGGCGAAATATCCGTGAACACATACTCTGAAGGAGTTTTGCCAACAGATCGCAGCGCTTTGAGCACAGAATGGGTGGTTGCACCTGTGCCACCACCAACCTCCAGGATGCGAGTCGTCGTACCGAGGCGAGCACCAACAATGCGAGTCACTAACTCGGCGACCATCTCGTTGTAGATTCGGGCAGGCACCGAGTCCCGATAAAGGCAACTCATCGCTTCACTCTCACCGCCCGGAAAGAGAAGCTCTCTCCCGTCGGCATTTCCGGTCAGAACTGCAGCGAGAGATTCACCGCAACGGACAACCAACTCGAGCTCAGTGTGTCCGAATGGGAACTTTTGTCTGAAGTCGGTGATTCGATTTGAAGTGATCGGCTTTGGGCCAGGTCCAAAATAAGCGCCCTCTTCAGTATGATGGACGGCACCGGTCTCAACTGCGATCTCAAGCATGCGGTGCAGCAGACGCTGATGTTGAGGAATGATCTTCCAGCGGTCCTGCAATGCTTCTTCACTCCAGGAATGAGAGGCGCCCGTTTCCGGCCATCCCAGTTCTTGAAATGCCTGAAGAACATAGTCCGCAGCGAGCTCTTCCAGCTCATTAAAAAAGTGGTTGTACTTAACAACGGCCTCGGTACGGCTCCATTGCTCCATCTTCTCTTCAAGTTTTGTGACCGCGTCATTCATCGCGGCTTCCCGCATCTCGCTCGCGAGCTCGGCTGCCGGCCAGTCAAGGCGATACATCAATGAGGACAGACTGGTATTCTTTTGGGCGAATTTACGGAAGCGGAGGTTGGAGAAGCGGAGGAGTGGAGCGCCGAGGGAGTCGGTGACGGTGAGGTTGGCCGAGAGGGAGTCGGCGTCAAGGCGGCGCAGCGTTACGTGGCTCCAGCTGCGCTC
>JABCZC010000118.1 GCA_013289875.1 Acidobacteriota bacterium
TCTTCTGGCCGAATGTTTCCGTGCCCAGCGTGAAGTTATCGCTCGTCTTGAACCCGTCGCCTTCAATCAGCACCAGCTCGGCGTCTTTTGACCCCAGCAGCGCCTGCAGCTTGCAACCCTTGTCCTCCGATTCAAGTGGGAAGGGAACTGCGCTCGTCGCCGCTCCGCCCTTTTTGTCATCCGTCAGAAGCGCCAAGCGCACTGCCTCTCCCTTGGCCGCCGTCGTGGTTATTTCCACTGGAGCGTTCACCTGCATTGTCTTCGAGCAATCGACCGCAGCCGCCTTTGCGGGGGCATTTGCCGGCGCATCCGTCTTTGAGCTCAGCGCGGGTAAGGGCTCACGGCACACCGCCGTCCCCGATCCGTCGATCACAATCCCATCCATCACCGGAGTCAGTTCATTCCGGTTCAGCGCCCAGCGCAACAGCGTTAATCTCGTCCCCGGAGGGAATCCTGTCCCGGTGAGCCTGTAGGTTACCTGCGTCCCGGAGGGCGTCTTTGCGCGGCTCACTTCCTTCATGGCCAGCGTTATTCCCGCCGAGGACACTTTGGGTCCCCAGTTCGCCTGGGATTGGGCGAGACGCATAATCTGCCCCCGTACCGCCGCTGCCTCCTCGGCCGCCCGCTCTTCCGGCGTCGGTGTGTGTGGATCGGGCGGCAAATTCTCCAGCTTCAACGGAGCCACCGGAGCCTGCGCAGCAGGCGGAGCCGTCTGCTGTTGCGGAGCCGTCTGCTGTTGTGGAGCCTGAGCGCCAAAATCTGCCGTCTTGGCAAAAGAAGAAGTAAAACATAGCGACGCAGCCACGCCGCCGGCAAAAAGAACGGAAAAGAAACGCATACATCGAGGATAAATGAACGGAAGAGAAAGAAATCGGCCTTTGCCTCGAAGCCTGCGGGACATGTAATCGAATTGTCATTTTCAGCACGTGTTGGCCGTCTGCTATCGTTTTCTCGAAGTTCGTCTCAGCACACAAAACCGCCAAGAGGTGATCCATGCCGTGCAACCCGCTGGAGTTGAAACACGTCCCGCTTTTTGCCTTGCTCGATGACGACGAACTTGCCGTTCTGGGCGCGCAGGTTGAACTCAAAAAATTCGCTCCCAGGCAGCGCATCTACAAGATCGGCGACCCCGGCAAGCACGCCTACATCTTGATGTCCGGCCAGGTGCAGGTCACCACCGTCGATGAGGATCACCAGGAGGTCATGGTTGACCAGCCCGGCCACGGCGAGTTCTTCGGATTCGCTTCCATGCTGGAACAAACTCCCCACCAGACCAACGCCCTGGCCATCGAGGAGACGGAGTGTGTCGAAGTAGGCCGCGAGGACATCGCTATCCTGCTGCAGAAAAAACCCATGGCCGGCATGGATATGTTGGCTGCTGTAGGCCGCCAGTTCCACGCCTCGCAGCATCTGGTGCGCCTGCGCGCCAGCCGCAACGCGAACGACTTGATCGAAGAGGAATACACCTTCGCCGAGCGCATTGCCGACTCGGTCGCCAGCTTCGGAGGCTCGTGGACCTTCATCATCATCGTTGGCATCGTGCTCGCGATTTACACTACCATCAACGTCGCTCTGAAGGGGAAGGCCTGGGATCCCTACCCCTTCATCCTCCTTAATCTGTTTTTGTCCATGATTGCCGCCATCCAGGCGCCGGTCATCATGATGAGCCAGAACCGGCAGGACAAGAAGGACCGCCTGCGCAGCGAACTGGACTTCGACGTGAATCGCCGCGCCGAATCGGAAATCCAGAACCTCTCCCGCAAGTTGAACCTGGTGACGGACAAGCTCTGCGATCTCGACGACACGCTCCGCGAAAAGCTCCCACTTTCAGCGAATGCAAAGCAGGCGAACAGCTAGAGCTCCAGAGTCGGGATGCCCGGAAACGAACTCTTGGGCAGCGGCTTGACGTGTATATTTCTCCATTCATTTGAGATATGGTTCAATACCCATGCTGTTCGGAGGTGTCGATGAATTGCTTGGCGGGCTCGGTACTGATTTTGTTCCTGCTGGTCTCTTCCGCTTTTGGCCAGAAAGCGGCACCCACCCCGGCCTCCTGCGCTGCCCTGACCACGCTGAACCTGCCGAACACAAAAATTATTCATGCTGAGCAGGTCGAAGCCGGCAAACTCACTCCGCCTCGGAAGCCGTACGACCCTGCGGAGGCCCGGATCTATCCAAGCCTCCCTGCATTTTGCCGGGTCGTAGCTCAAGTCGCGCCCACTCCCGACTCCGACATCAAAATAGAAGTCTGGATGCCGGCGAGCGGCTGGAACGGAAAGTTCCGCGGCCAGGGCAACGGCGGTTTCGCCGGAGAAATTGACTATGGCGGCCTCGCCTTGGCCGTGAGCCTCGGTTATGCGAGTGCCGGGACTGACACCGGCCACGCCGCTTTCGCAGGCGACGCCTCCTGGGCGCTCGGACACCCGGAAAAAGTCATCGACTATGGTTATCGAGGCGTCCATGAGATGACGCTGCAATCACGGGCGATTGTGCAGGCCTACTACAGCAATGCTCCCCGCCGCTCATATTTTGCCGCCTGCTCCGACGGCGGCCGCGAGGCCCTCATGGAGGCTCAGCGTTACCCCGCCGACTACGACGGAATCCTTGCCGGAGCGCCGGCAAACAATTGGACCAACCTGCTCACCACCGCGGTGCACAACGTCCAGGCGCTTATCCTCGATCCCGCAAGCTACATCCCTGCGTCCAAACTGCCCGCCATCAGCTCTGCCGTACTGGCTGCCTGCGATGCCTCCGACGGCGTCAAAGACGGCATTCTCAACGACCCTCGCCAATGCCACTTCGACCCCGCAGTCATGCTCTGCAAGGCATCTGACTCTGACCAGTGCCTGACCGCGCCGCAGGTGACTGCCTTGAAAGCGCTCTATGCCGGAGCTTATGACTCCGCTGGAAAGCAGGTTTTCCCCGGCTATCTTCCGGGCAGTGAAACCGGCGGCAACGGATGGGGTTTGTGGATCACCGGCCCCGCTCCCGGTAAGAGCCTGATGTTTGTCTTTGGCTTTGGCTACTTCTCGAACATGGTGTACGAAAAATCCGATTGGGACTACAAGACCTTTAACGTGGACGATGGCTTGAGGGCGGCCGTCGAAAAGACTGCATCCGTGTTGAATGCCACCAACCCAGACCTGAGGACCTTCGGCCAGCGCGGCGGCAAACTGATCCTCTATCACGGCTGGAACGACCCCGCCATCTCAGCACTGAGCACCGTCGATTACTACAACCAAATGACCGCCGCTACCGGCCAGAAGAACGCGCAGTCATTTGTCCGCCTCTTCATGGCTCCCGGAGTACAGCATTGCGCTGGCGGTCCAGGTCCCGACAGCTTTGGGCAGGGAGGATGGGAGCCAGGGATGGGTCCGGACGATCCCCAGCACGACCTCTACCTCGCCCTCGAGCAGTGGGTCGAGAAGGGTACGGCTCCGGAACAGGTGATCGCCACAAAGTATCCCCGCGAAGGCTCTGCGTCTCAGCAAAAGATGACTCGGCCCCTGTGCGCTTATCCGCAGCAGGCGAAATACAAAGGCTCAGGCGACACCTCCGACGCCGCTAACTTTGTCTGCGCCCCAGGCCCGAAATAAACCAGGCCCGAAATAGAGACATCACCGCTGAGGCTGGTTTTCAACCGTGCGCAGCAGCTCGACGATCTTGGGCGCCGCAATCGTCTGATAGTCGGTCGATAGCAGGCCAAAAGTCTCGAGCGTGTCGTATTTTCGACCCACGCCGCTCGATTGCGTCCCGTTCAGCGGCCAGTAACTCCACGCCAGATCGTTCTCTTTCAAATAGCGCACAAACAGCTTGAACCAGTCAGAGTTCGCCCCGCAGTCCAGCGTCTGGCAGGTCCCGAACTCGCCCACCCACAGCGGAACGCCCGGCTCCACATGCAGCAGAAATCCGGCCCGCGCGTCATAGACCTGCTGCAATTCCTCGTAGCTCGAAAACACGTGGTCCTTCGGAGCATACGCGTGCGGCGAATACACCAGCCGATCCGCCACCTTCAGCCGCACCGGCAGCTTGTCGAACCCCGCAAAGTTGGTCGAGTATTCCGGGCTCTCCACCATAATCAGCAGACGCGGATTCACCCCGAGCACCGCATCCCCGCCGCGCTCCGCCGCCGCATGCCAGTCGAGCTTGGCGTCGCTGCCACCCCACGCTGCCCCGCTGCGCAGTTCGTTGCGCAGGTCCGCTCCGATCACCCATCGCTCGTGTTTGTAGCGGCCCACGATCGTCCGCCAGTCCGCCAGCCACTTGTTCTCCGGATACTCGTCGTTGTACCAGAGCCCGTTGCCATCCTTTTCGTCGCAGCACCAGTCGGCCTGGCTCATATGGTTGTCCAGGATGACCATGATGTGCGCCTTCGCGAGCGCATCGACGACCGCGTCCATGATATCCATCGCCCGCTTGCCTTTGAATTGGGGATTCGCCTTGACCGCGTAGTCCGGCACGACTGGATTATGCTCCAGCGTCTCGTTTGCCCAGGGCAGCCGCACCGAGTTCACGCCCAGAGCGACAATTTCCCCGACAATCGTGCCCAGCGGAGCGTGATCGAGCCCGCCAGCAACATATTCCTTCTGATCGAAGCCGTACCAGTTGACTGAAGTCAGCCTTACGCTATGGCCGGAGGCATCCAGGATCTGGTGCCCTTGGGTACGTAATGGAGGCGCAACGCCGGACACTTGCCCGCGAGCAGCCACGCTGGCGATTGCAAGAGAAAAAGCGAAAAACAGGAAAGTACGAGAGCGTGCGTTGCGAATCATCCACAACAGCATACGCTCCCGTTTTTTGAATCGACGCTCTAGTCGACGGCGTCCTTGACTGCTGTGGCAGTTTTCTCAGCGCCCTTGCCGGTGTACTTCACCGTCACTGTGGCACCCTTCTTTCCCGCAAGATAGGTCTCCGTCGCAGCCTTCCCGACGCCTTTGCCGGCGTCCTTGGAACCCTCAACCACGGTCTTGTCCGTGTATTTGATTGTCTCCTCCGTGCCGTCGGCGCTCTTGATCACCACCGTTTTCGTTCCCTTGTCCACGTGCTTCACAACGCCGGAAAAAATATGAACCACATCATCCTGAGCGGCCGCGCCCTGCCACGCAAAGACAGCGAATACGGCGAAGACGGCAGCCAGCAGTGCACTGCGCCATTTTGAACTTCCAATCATTCCGTTCTCCTTTTGAATCCGGTCCGTAGAATTCGCGGAATTCCCGTAGAACCCCCCAGGACCGGTACAACCCTGATGAAAAAATGGTAACGAAAATCTAGCGTTTTTCGCCAGGAATCTGAGATCCGGCGCGAATCCTCAGCAGTATCCCAGAATCGAAAGTACCTCGCTGGCCTCCGCCAGCCGGAAAGCATCCGTTCCGTGGCATCGCGGACACACCGCGCTGACATCCATCAAACGCGCAACGGGCGCCAGCAGCTCCGGCTTTGACGCGATCGCGGCCCGTAACTCCCTGGCCGTCTCGGCAAAGCTCGCGGTACACTCCGGCTTCCTGTGTTCCTGCCAAACATTCTCGATCTCGTCGGACTTCACTAGATCCAACATCCTCACAAAATCCTTCGCATATTTCGGATCGACCCTCTTGCCCTCAAGCAGGTCCCAGCAAACGGCCGCATGCGCCGCTTCCACATCCTCGAGCGACAGTATTCTCAGAGGAATTTCACTCACCTCAACCGGGGATACACGCTCCATTTCCAATCCGTAAGCGCGTATCACGTCCACGCGCATTGCCAATTCCTCGTCAACCGCCTGCAGCAGCGTCTTGCCCGGCGGATCGCCCGGATGCACATGCCGCAACAGCATCTCGCTTCCCAAAGTCTCAGGAATACGATCAAAAGAGTCAGCCACAAAATCGATGTCGTGCAGGTGCCGCGTTCCTGCCGGCCCGCTGCGCAGCAGGATGTGAATCTCGATCGCCAGGCCGCCCGTCAGCGCCCACCCGGAGATGTCATGACCGCCAAGTTTGCGCAGCATCCGTATCGCGCGCGAGGCGTCCAGCGGATTGAGGAACTGCTCGAATTCCATCGTTCCTCATACTAACTTGGGCTGGCCTGCAATTCGCTCGTCAGCCGGCACTCCGGCGAACCCATATTCTCGGACGCGGGTTTATGCTGTGGCGATGAAGCGTCTTCTGCCTCTCGTCCTCTTCCTTGCAGCCCCGCTCCTGCACTCCGCCGAGCCTGCTGAGTCATCCGCCTGGAAGGCGAAGGTAGCCGAGACCATGCCTCTCCTCGGCCACCGCAACTGGATTCTCATCGTTGATTCGGCCTATCCTCTCCAGACCTCGCCTGGCATCGAGACCATCGAGACGAACGCCGGCCAGGAGGAGGTCGTGGAATCCGTCCTCGACGCCATCAACCACTCCATTCACGTCCGGCCCGACATTTTCATGGATGCGGAACTGCCCTTTGTGCCCGACCAGGACGCCGCCGGAGCCTCGGCCTACCGCGCCCGTATCGGCGATCTTCTGCGCGGCTACAAAGTGGACTCTCTCCCGCACGAGAAGATCATCGCCCGCATCGACGAGGCAGGAAAGACCTTCCACATACTCGTCCTCAAAACGAACACGACCATTCCCTATACCTCGGTCTTTATCCAGCTCAACTGCAAATACTGGAGCGATGCCGCCGAAGCTCGTCTGCGCGCGAAGATGAACGCCGCCGGCAACCGATAGACCGGGAAGTCCCTTCCGATAACCGGCTTTCGCCTGAACTGCCGACAAACAGAAAAATCCCTGCCCAGGCCAGAACAGTCCCGCAAACTGCTGGTCCCACGCAGGGAATTGTTTTCGCTACTCGCTTTTTAGCTATCCGGACTTCAACTGGCCGCGTCTTAGCTGCCCGGTTTTCAGCTGTTTACGATGCCATTCCTCTCAGTTCCTGCTCGGCACGCAGCCAGTCGTGCTCTGCGTAGCCATCCTGCCAACCCCGCTCTGCCCAGTACTTCCGCGCAAGCTGCGCGATTTCCTCGCGAGACGGTGTCGCCGCCGCTGCTGCTGCCACTTCAACAACTGTCTCTTTCTTCGTTGCTGTCTTCCGTGGCTTTGCGGGCGCCTTGGTCTTCTTCACTGTCTCTGCCATTTCAAGATCTCCTTCGGTGGTGTGGCCCCAGCGTGCGGGGCATCCACTCCAGGATACCGAAACTGGTTACTTTATAGGAACCCCCGACCGGGTCCGGCGTACCTTTTTTCTAAACTTTTGGTGCCAGAGGGCACCAGATTTTAATATTCCTCTCATCGAATGCCTCCATGGGCAATTCAGCACTAGCCCGCACCCAATTCAACGCCGCAAGCCAGCACAAAGCGGTAGACTTGCACCCCGGCCTTTAAGCCAATACACTTGCCCGGCGGGTTCGTCACGCTTTCTATTACTCTTCACTGCACTGCACCATCGATTCAGCTGGAGGCATACCATGCGAGTCGGCTTATTCACCCGAGAATTTCCCCCACAGGTCTATGGGGGCGCGGGAGTCCACGTCGATTACCTGAGCCGCGAACTCGCCCGCGAGATCGAAGTCGAAGTGCATTGCTGGGGACCCCAGCATTCCGATGAGGGAAATCTCCACGTCCGCGGCGCGGAGCCCTGGGCCGAGATCACCAACGGCACCGAGGGCAAATTCAAGGGCGCGCTCGAAGCCTTCAGCCTCAATCTCACCCAGATCAAGGCGTTGGCCGGCATTGACGTGGTCCACACCCACACCTGGTATGTGTCGATGGCCGGTTTCCTCGCCAAAAAGCTCTACGGCGTGCCCTTTGTCCTCACGACCCATTCGCTGGAGCCGCTTCGCGCCTGGAAATCCGAGCAGCTCGGCAGCGGCTACGCCATGAGCTCCTGGATGGAGCGCACCGCCATCCTCGACGCCGACGCGATCGTCGCCGTCTCCCAGGGCACCAGGGAAGACATCCTTCGCGCCTACCCTGACGTCGACCCCGCTCGCATCCACGTCATCTACAACGGCATCGATCTCGCCGAATATCAGAAGACCCCCGAAACCAAAGCCCTCGCCGACTACGGAGTCGACCTCGAAGTACCCTACGTGCTCTTCGTCGGCCGCATCACGCGCCAGAAGGGCGTCACCCATCTCGTCGACGCCGTCCGCTACCTGCCGTCCGACATTCAGCTCGTGCTCTGCGCCGGCGCGCCCGACACCCCGGAAATCGCCGCCGAGCTCCGCCAGAAAGTCTCCGAGGCTCGCATTCACCACCCGCGCATTGTCTGGATCGAAAAAATGGTCACCAAACAGGAGGCCATCCAGCTCTACAGCAATTGCCGCGTCTTCTGCTGCCCCTCCGTCTACGAGCCTTTCGGAATCATCAACCTCGAAGCCATGGCCTGCCGCGCGCCCGTCGTCGCCAGCGCCACCGGCGGCATCAAAGAGGTCGTGGTCGATGGCGAAACCGGCTATCTCGTTCCGTTCGATCAGGACTCGGTCACCAGCTTCCCCACTGATCCCGCCAAGTTCGCCCGCGATCTCGCCGGCGCGATCAACCGCCTGCTTCAAGACCCGGAAAGATGCAGGCTCTTCGGTGACGCGGGACGTCGCCGTGTCGAAGAAATCTTCAGCTGGACCGCCATCGCCCAGCAGACCATCCGCCTTTACCGGAAATTGATCGAGCAAAGAAGACAGGCCAATGAAGAAGCTGACTGAATCCGACGGACGCAAGCGCGTCATCATTGAAGGAGTCTACCCCGAAATCGACGCCGGGCGCTTCCCCGCAAAGCGCACCATCGGCGACCAGGTCCACGTCGAAGCCGACATCTTCACCGACGGCCATGACTCGATCTCGGCTGCGCTGCTCGCTCACCGCGAAGGCTCCGACGAGTGGACCGAGATCCCCATGCGCCCTCTGGATAACGACCGCTGGACCGCCTCCTTTCGAGTTGGCGAGCTGGGCCGTTACGGCTTCAAGGTCCAGGGCTGGGTCGACCACTTCGAAACCTGGCGGCGCGACCTGCTCAAGCGCATCAAGGCTGAAACCGACGCCCCGGTTGACTACCTCATCGGCGCCAACCTCATCGACGAAGCCGCCTCCCGCGCCGTTGGCCCCGACTCCGACTGGCTCCGCCATCGCGCCACCGTCCTGCGCTCCGGCAAAGACCCCAAAGATCCCAAAGACCTCCGCACCCACGCCA
>JABCZC010000119.1 GCA_013289875.1 Acidobacteriota bacterium
GACGGGCTGCCGTCGGTGATCACCAGCCAGGACGATTTCGGCATCAACGGTGCGGGCATCATGGCAACGGAGACGACGATCACGCAGTTTATCGGGTGGGATTCGAAGGGCAAGCCGGAGTTTGTGCGCTCGCGCAAAGCGCTGCAGTACGCCAACTCGATCGACGATTACCTGGCCACAATGATCAAAGAAGACAACGGCGGGTATGCGAATGACTGGCTTGTGGGCGATCGCAAGACGGGCGAGATTGCGTATCTGGAGCTGGGACTGAAGCACACACCGGTGTGGCGCAAGAAGGACGGCTACTTCGTGAGCTCGAATTTTGCGCGCGATCCGGCGCTGATCAAGGATGAGACAGAGGGCTTCGATCTGCGTGACATGGGATCGTCGCCGAATGCACGCCGAATTCGCTGGGAGCAATTGATGGCGGCAAACAAGGGCAAGATCGACGTGCCGATGGCGGAGCAGTTTCTCGCCGATCATGAGGACACCTTCCTGCGCGAGAAGAAGGCCGATCAGCGGACGCTATGCGGGCATGCGGATGTGGCTCGAGAAGGGATTCCAGTGTGGGAGTGGGGCGCGTATTATCCGGGCGGAGCGGTGCAGGGCAAAGCGGCAGACAGCGATATGGCGGAGAGGATGAGCTTCGTAGCGCACGCCGGGCACCCTTGCGGTGAGGATTTTCTAGCCAAGCCATTCCTGGCGGCACATCCCGAGTATTCATGGCAGGCTCCGATTCTGAAGGACATGAAGGCGGGGCCATGGACGGTGTTTTCAGCGGGAGAGAAAGGCTCGGAATAGGTGCAGCAAGAGCTGGTTGTGGCTCTGGGCGAGACGCGAACGGAATCAGGGAAAACGCTGCTTGCGCTGGTGGACGAGCGGCCGGTGCTACTGGTTTTTCTGCGGCACTTCGGATGTGCGTTTTGCCGTCAGGCGATCGACGACGTCTCGAAGGTTCAGGCGGACCTCGTTGCGCGTGGAGTGCAGGTTGTCTTCGTGCATCTGGGCAGCCCAGAACGGGCCAAACCCTACTTCGACTACTACGGGCTCTCGGATGTAGAGCGAGTGAGCAATCCGGACGGGTCGCTCTATCGCAATCCCGCATTCACCCTGGCACGAGTGAGTTTGTTTCAGATCTTTCGGCCAGCGGTTTGGATCGGATGGATCAGGGGTGCGATGTTCAAGTATGGAATCGGATTATTGAAGGAAGATATCCAGCAGATGCCGGGTGTGTTCTTCCTGAAGGATCGTGCAATCGCGAGAGTGTATCGGCACCGCACGATCGCAGATCGCCCGGATTATTTGAAGCTGGCGAGCTGAGCCGGGTTAGTTTTTCGGTTTTCCCCATACGCTGTCGAGGAAGAGATATCGGTCGCGGAGATTGTCCGGTTTCGCTTCAGAATTGGCGTCGAGGTGCATCACCAGCCATCCCGTTGACGCGTTGTAGGTGGGCCACTTGGGCAAGTCTGCATTCGCGCCGGCTCCGCCGTTGGGATCGCCGGTGCGGGCGAAGTTGGTCCAATAGGTGCCGATCTGGTCAGAGAGCTTGCGGTCCTCAGGACGCGCGGTGAATTCCTGACGTGAGTCAAGGGTGCCGAAGACGTATTCGATGTCGTCGGAGTGGAAGGCTCCGACGGCGGCGGGATGGAACTTGTCGCCGGGTGATCCCAGGTCGAAGCGGTAGCGATAGACGGGCGCTTTGCCTGTCTGGACCTGCGCTTCAAGCCAGCGCCACGTTGAGAAGGCGATGAATCGGTCTCCGGCATAATCGCCGGCTGAGGCCTTGGCTTGGATATCGTTAGTCGCTGGGTAGAGTGCGAGGAACTTGTCCGCGTTCTCTCCAAACTCGCCCTGGGCCTGAGCTTTGAAGGTCTCCACGGTGACCGGCGGTTTGGCGAAGATCACGGCTCCGCGCTCCTCGTCGGCATTCCAACCGGCGATCAGCGGAACGTGTGCCTGGTTGCCCGCGGCGTAGATGTCAGGGACGCTGTCGGGAAGGAAATATCCATCGACATCAGGTCCGAAGCGCGGAGGAGGTGGGATGGTCTTCGCAGTGACGGCGTTGAGAATGTCGTCGGCCGAGAGCTTTCTGAGATCGGCGAGCGTGGTGGCGTGCAGCGCAGTCTCGGCAAACTTCGCATCGCGCTGCTCGCGTGCCTCGCGCGGTTGAAAGCTGAGTCCAGTGCTGTAGAAGGCTCCTCCGCTTTCGCCAATGGCTTTCTGGAAGAGGCCTTTGCTGAGCGGCGAAGCCATTTGTGCGCTGACGGCGAACGATCCGGCGGATTCTCCGAAGATGGTGATGTTATTCGGGTCGCCTCCGAAGGCCTTGATGTTGCGCTTGACCCACTCGATGGCGGCGGTTTCATCCATCAGGCCGTAATTGCCGGAGGCGTGATGTGGTGACTCGGCGGTGAGCTCGGGATGGGTGAAGAACCCGAAGATGCCGAGGCGATAGTTCATAGAGACGACAACAACATTGCGATGGGCGAGAAACTGGCCATCCTGGCGGTTCTCGGAGGTCCCGCCAGTGTTGAAGCCGCCGCCATAAATCCAGACCATGACCGGCAGGCTGCCGGGTTTTGCATCAATGGGTGTCCAGACATTGAGGGTGAGGCAGTCTTCGCTGGCTCCAGGATCGTGGAAGGTCATATCGGGATAGCCGCCCGTTTGCAGACAGTGATTGCCGAAGTCTTTCGCGGACCGGGCGTCTTTCCATTTGGCGGCGGGTTGCGGAGGCTGCCAGCGCAGGTTGCCGACTGGTGGCGCGGCGAAGGGAATGCCCTTGAATGCGCGAACCTTGCCGTCGGTCGTGAGCGAACCTTCTACTTTGCCTTTGTCGGTTTTGATTTGCAGGGGGTTGGAGGCGTGGGCGGCGTGCACGAAGGTGAGAGTTGCGAGAAGAGCCGAGGGTAGAAAACGTTTCACAACCCGCAGATACATCCATATCCTCCAAAAATCCATGCGGAACTCAAACTATCACATGCTCTCGGTGGCTAGCATATCGGCAGTCGTCTCGCGACGTCGGATGAGGCGGGCGCGCTTCCCCTGCACGAGGACCTCGGTGGGGCGCGGGCGCGAGTTGTAGTTCGATGCGAGGGCGTGGCCGTAAGCGCCAGCGTCAAGGATGGCGAGGAGGTCGCCGGGTCGCACTGGAGGTAGTTCGCGGTCACGGGCGAAGAAGTCTCCGGTTTCGCAGACAGGACCGACGATATCGGCTGTGATCTTGCGGCCTTTGCGAGGGCTGACGGGGACAATCTCGTGGTGGGCCTGATAAAGCGCGGGGCGGATCAGGTCGTTCATGCCGGCGTCGGCAATGATGAAGGTCTTCTCGCCGTTTTTCTTGACGTAGAGCACGCGCGTGAGGAGCGCTCCGGCCTGGGCGACAAGGAAGCGGCCTGGTTCGAGGAGCAGGGTGATGTCGTCGAGTTTGCGAATGGCCTGAATGAGCGCGGCGGCATACTGAAGGACCTTTTCCTCGGGCTTGAATGGCTGCGCGGCATGATACTCAATGCCGAGGCCTCCGCCGGCGTCGAGGTATTTGATGCTCAGGCCGTCTTTGCGGAGTTGGGTGACGAGGTCAGCGACGCGGCCTGCGGCTGCTCCGAAGGGCTCGACGCTGCGGATCTGGGAGCCGATGTGAACGCTGACTCCGGCGGGTTCAATCCATTTGTAACCGGCGGCGTTACGATATACGGCGCGGGCGCGGCGGATGTCGATGCCGAACTTGTGCTCGCGGAGTCCGGTGGAGATGTAAGGGTGGGTCTCGGCGAAGACGTCGGGGTTGACGCGGAGGGCGATGGGGGCGTTTTTCCTAAGCTTTGAGGCGCGCTCGGCGAGGAGCTCGAGTTCGCCTTCGCTCTCGACGTTGAAGAGCAGAATTCCGCAGCGGAGGGCGAGGTCGATCTCGGGAGCGGTCTTGCCGACTCCGGAGAAGACGACGCGCGCGGCGGCGGACTTGTTCACGGTGACGATGCGTTCGAGTTCACCTCCGGAAACGATGTCGAAGCCCGCGCCTTGCCGGTCGAGGAGTCTTAGAATCGCAAGCGAAGGATTGGCCTTGACGGCATAGCAAATCAGATGCGGCTGTTCACAGAAAGCCTCGGTGAAGAGGCGGAGCCGGTAGAGAAGATGCTCTGCGGAGTAGACGTAGAGCGGGGTTCCGTACTTTTTGGCGAGGGCGTCGAGCGGGATTTCGCCGCATGCGAGCGGGGCGTTTTTGCCGAGATAGATGAAGGGGCGAACTGGGATCAAGCGGCCTCGGAGTGATGGAGTTTGTTTGAGATTATCGGGGGAGGGAACGGGAGTCTAGTCATCTCCAGCTTTGTGTCGCGATGTTGGTCCACCCGTACGCGATTGTGGGCAGGCTCTCGCCGCCGATCTCCTCGACGTCCTCAGCAACGACGCTCCCGCCCAATCGCTTGTAGAAACCTGTCGAAGGATTCTGGCGCAGCGTCCAAAGCAACATGTGATTCAGTTTCCTGGCGACCAGTTCGCGGGCAATGTGCACGAAGAGCTCGCGGCCGATGCCCTTTCTCTGCATGTTGGGCGCGAGATAAATGGCATATAACTCACCGTCATAGACCGAGACAGGCTTGCGGATTGGGCCTGCGGAAGCAAAGCCGCAAATGTTGTCGTCTACCTCGGCGACGAAGATCGAGGCGGATGTTTCCGTGGTGATCCATGTCCGCCATCGCTCGGCGAACTGGCTCTCGTCGAGAGCGTCGAGATGTGCCTGAGGCACGATTCCAACGTAGGCCGCCCGCCAGCTTGCAATATGGACGGGGGCGATGAATGACGCGTCTTCGAGGGTGGCGGGGCGGATATTCATCCGGGGTTCCCTCATTTTCGCAGAGCCCTGGAATTACGGCTGATAGCCGTCGCTTTTCCACTGGCTGTAAAGAGCCAACTGTTGCTCATCCCAGTATGGGCCGCCCGGAGGCATGGATTGGTCTTTCAAGGTTTCCTCAACACTGCGGGCATTGCCATGATCGTTTGAAGGATCTGACATGTAGGCGTAGTCGTCGAGAGGCATGTTGTATACCTTCATGTGTTCAACGTCGATCGGCCTGAACATCGGCTTGATGTCCTTCTCAAATGAAACTGACATTCTCTTTCCCCTTTGCTGGAGCGTTCCTGTCGAAAACCAATGCTACGCCGGGTCGGCGTGGGGTGCCATATCGCCGCGAATGACGGGGTTGCGGTATGCTTAATGGCGCTTGTAAACGGTTTCCCAGGAGTCTCTTCGATGCGAAATCTCGCTGCACTCTCGTGTGCCATACTTTTTGCTGCCGCGTCCGCTTTCAGCCAGTCGCAGGTCGCTCCTACGCCGCCCATGGGCTGGAACAGCTGGAACCACTTCGCGGAGCATGTGACCGACGCAGACGTTCGCTCCGCGGCCGACATGATGGTCAGCACCGGCATGCGCGATGCGGGCTATATCTATGTGAATGTCGATGACACCTGGCAGGGCAAGCGGGATGCACAGGGCATCCTGCATCCGAACGATCGCTTTCCGGACATGAAGGGTCTCGGCGATTACATTCACTCCAAGGGGCTGAAGTTCGGGATCTACTCTTCACCGGGAGCAAAAACCTGCGGCGGATACGCGGGCAGTCTCGACCACGAAGCGCAGGACGCGAAGATGTATGCTGAATGGGGCGTGGATTTCCTCAAGTACGATCTTTGCTCCTTCCAAACCAATATGAACAAGGTAAAAGCCGAACACCCCAACGACCCGAATGCGGCCAAGGATCTGATGATCGACGCCTACCGCAAGATGGGCGAGGCTCTCAAGGCCACCGGCCGGCCCATTCTTTACAGCCTGTGCCAATACGGAGTCGATCAGCCCTGGAAATGGGGGCCGGGAATCGGCGCGCAAATGTGGCGAACGACCGATGACATCGACGATTCCTACGGGCGCATGATCGCCATCGGCTTCAGCCAGGCCGGGCTTTCAAAATACGCCGGGCCCGGCCGCTGGAACGACCCCGACATGCTCGAAGTCGGCAACGGCAAGATGACCGAGGACGAATATAAGACGCACATGAGTCTGTGGGTCATTCTGGCCGCGCCTCTGCTGGCCGGCAACGATCTCAGCAAGATGACCGACACTGACAAGAGCATCCTGATGAACAAGGAAGCCATTGCCATCGATCAGGATGCGCTCGGCAAACAGGGCGACCGCCTCTACCAGAGCGGGGACTTCGACGTCTGGACCAAGCCACTCAGCGGCGGACGCGTTGCTGTCGGCCTCTTCAATCGCAGCTGGGATAACCGCGATGTCTCCGTCGATCTGGCGGAGATCGGCTTCAAGGACGGCGCCAACCTGCGCGACGTCTGGAAAGGGAAAGACCTCGGCCATCACTCGGGCGTATTTACCGACACGCTGCCCAAGCACGGTGTGACGCTGCTGATCGTCAGCAAATAAGGAGCCAGCTACTTCGCCCAGGCGAGGCCATCGGAGTATTTCCCGGCGTCGATCAGCGACTGCACTTTCCACTGCGAAAGATCGATGACGGCGACCTGGTTGCTGTTGGGGCACGAGACGTAAGCCACCTTGCCGTCCGGGCTGGGGAGTATCTCGTTCGGCGCGTGGGGCACGTCGATGGTGCGGACAACCTTCAGCGTCTTGAGGTCGACGACAGCCACCTGATTCGCCGGCTCCATGCAGACGAGGAGCCATCGGCCATCGATGGTGGAGGCGGTGCCGTAGGCGATGGCGGGCAAAGGTATCCAGGTGCGGATTTTGTTGCTTGCGGTGTCGATGACAGCGAGTTGCGGCTTTGTCTGATCGGCGGTGAAGACCATGCTGTCATCGCGCGAGATGGAGATGCGCTGCGTTGTCGCGGAAATGGGAATCACGGCGATGGTCTTGCGAGCCTTCATATCGAGCACCGAGACGGTGCCAGGCCCGACATTGGCGGTATAACCGCGCTTTCCGTCGCGGGAGAGCGCGAGCATGTGCGACTGCTCCTGCGAAGTGGGGACAGAGCCGACGATCTTGAGCGTTTTCGGATCGATGATGGTTACAGATTTGTCGAGCTCGGTTGTGACGAAGAGCATGCCGCTGTTCGTGTCGTAGATTACGCAGTGCGGCCTTACACCGTGGCCGAAGTCGACGTTGCCGATGACTTTGCGCGACGGGATATCGATCACAACCATGTTGCGGCCGTCGGTGCCTGGCTTGCCTACGCCGGAGTCTCCGTAGATGGGCACGTAGGCGGTACGGCCGTTGGGCGAGGCAGCGACTTCGTGGCCGGTGACTCCGTTTTCGGGCACCGTTGCGACCTGGCGCGCCGCGGCGGGATCGATGATGCTGAGATCGCTGGATCCTTGATTGGCGACGAGCAGAGAAGGCGAGACCGCATCGTGAGACTGGGCGCGGACGGGTAAAGGCAAAAGACCAGCAGCAAGGGCGACCTGGAGAAGGAGCAGCAAAGAGGGCTTCATCATAGCCAGCACAGTATATCCGGCGAGCGGGCTCGCCTGCCCCTGATCGCTCTCGAGCAAGCTATGGTCGGCCGCCGTGCTCAGCGATGAGATTCATTGCCGCGGTGTTCACGAGCTTCTTGAAGTGAAACTGCTCGCCCCAACTGAGCGAAGTCACGTTGCGATACTCATGCATTCCATGGATTCCATATCCGGGATGAAATCGTTTGCCCAGCGACGCACGCGCATTCGGATTGGCTCCGTGGCCGAGCAACAGGCGCGTGAACGGCGCGTCCGGAGCTTTTCCATGATGATTCATCCAGAAGTTCGGCTGGGAGACCACGGTCGCGAGGAGAGCTGTATAACTACCGAAGCCGTCAGCGTCAACCGCGGCTGGCTCATCGACATTCACGCCGCGATCGAGCAGCCAATGAGCGATCTCTAATTCGTCATAGTCGGCGCACATATGCAGTAAAGTCGTGCCGGCAAGCGGCGTTCCGTGCGTCGCCAGCACCTCATCGTGACAGCCGAGCTCGGGCGGATAGATCTCCTCGTGGGTGAAGGTTCGCTTGAGCAGATCGGGATCGCGGCGCAGATGCTCTTCGAGCAGGTCGATGCGGCCGCGGTGCAGAGCCCTCGCCGGCGTATCGGGCAGGATGAAGCCATGCTCGACGTAGAGTTCCAGAATGCGATGCTTGGCCGATGGATTGCGGCTGTCAGTCTCGAGCACCGTATGGACGGGTGCAAGCCAATTTCCATTCTCGTCGTACAGGCGTGCGCCCAGCTCGAGCAGGAGTGCCGTGCCCGCCACATTGAGAGTGTAAGCGGGTCCGCTCAATTCGCCGTCGGGCGGCCGCGGCCCACCCATCATGGCATGCAGCCTGCGCGCAGTCTCGATCTGGCCCTGCAGACAGGCGCGCCCGAAGGCGTGCTGCATGTCGGATGCGCCTAGGCCGCGCAGCATTTCGATGATTGCATCCTGACCGAGGTTGGCGGCGTAGGACATGGGAGGACCCCAATTGCCTTTCACCCCGCGCGCATCCTCATCCAGCAGCCGCGGATCGCGCAGCACGAGAGCGCGAACAGCCTCGACATCACCACGCCAGATGGCATGGGTCATCCGGCATGCGGTTACAAGGCGAGGCCAACTGGGAAGGCCATAACTGCGCGCAAGCACGAACTGCGCATCGGCGAGCCGGGCTGATGCGGGATCGACCGGCTTGGAGTGAAATTCGTGGAAGTCGGCAACGGCATCCGGATCGTTACGGCGAAGGGCGTGCAGCAGATCTTTTGCCTGGTGTTTGAGCTGGTCAAGGTTGGGGCGGACGGGAAAGTGGCGGCTGGCCATGACGGACCTCCTTCGTGGTCGTGCCCGTGGTCCGCTATGCCAGGGCGAAAGGAGATTCGTAGGAACCCAGGTTCGTGTGCTTCACAGGCGGACTCGGTCCTGTCCGCGGATGAGCGGCGTCCTGCACGCCAGGACTAGTGTATACCGGTCAGGTGCTCTCTGGGGTGGAGAACTACGAACAGGGCTGAGCTGGTCAGAACAGGTCAGGTATCGAG
>JABCZC010000120.1 GCA_013289875.1 Acidobacteriota bacterium
GAGGTAAGCCAAAATGGCTGCGACTGCGGTTATCAGTTCCAAAGGGCAGATAGTGATTCCTGCCGCTCTGCGAAAAAAATTCCGGTTAAAAGAAGGAACTGTAGTGGCTTTTCGGGAGGAAGGTGGCCATCTGGTCCTGGAGCCCGATCCTTTTGCCGCCGTTCTTGCTCTGCAGGGGTCCCTTAAGGGTAAGGGCCTGGAAAGGATGCTCATCGAGGAACGGCGGAAAGAACGTGAGCGGGAAGATCGGCGTGAAGCACTATATTCTCGACGCTAATGCTGTGCTTCGGTACCTGGATCCGGAGGCTCCGGGTGGCAATGAAAAGATGACGGCACTCTTCGTTGAGGCGAAGGCAGGTGCGAGCCATCTCATGATGTCCGCTGTTAATTTGGGCGAAGTCCTCTACACACTCCTGAAATCAGAGCCAGAAGAAAGAGCCCTCCAGATGATTCGACAACTGCAGCAGGCAATTTCGATTGCCGAAGCAGATTTCGATCGGACGGTACAGGCGTCGATCCTCAAGTACAGATACAAGCTGGGCTATGCAGACAGCTTCGCGGCGGCGCTGGCAATCGAGTACGATGCCACGGTTGTGTCCGCCGATCCCTCGTTCGAGAAGCTGGAGAGGAAGCTCAAATGGATGAAGCTGCCGCGGTTTCGGGGATAACAGTTTTGTCCACATGTCTGTTAGCGCCTTCGATTAAGCTCGAGACCAGCGCCAGGGGCAATCCGACTACATTGAAATAGCACCCGTGGGTGCGCGGGACCCAGCGGGCGGCGCGGCCCTGGATGGCGTAGGCACCCGCCTTGTCCATGGGCTCGTTGGTCGCGATGTAGTCCGCAATTTCCGATTCGGACAATGTGAGCATGGTCACGTGCGTGACTTCGGCGGCGGTTTCGATGCCCGCCTGCGTGACCAGTGCGACGCCGGTGATGACCTGATGGGTGGCTCCGGCGAGCAGGCGGAGCATGCGCGCGGCGTCGGTCGCGTCGACGGGCTTGCCGAGGATCTCTCCGTTGGGCGCGACGACCGTGGTGTCGGCTCCGAGAACGAGGATGGGTTCGTTTTCGTTCGGAGTAAGTTGCGCGCAGACGGCTTCGGCTTTTTCCCGGGCGAGGCGGACGACGTAGGCGATGGGCGATTCGCCGGACAGGGGATCTTCCGGGATATGCGCGGGAGCGACGGTGAAGGTGTAGCCGGCCTGCGCGAGCAATTCTCTGCGGCGCGGCGACGAGGAAGCGAGCACGAGCATAGAACGATTATCGCTGAAGGACAGGGCTCAGAGAACAGGGCGCAGGAAGCAGGAAGGCGTACGATGGAACTGGGGTTGCGGCCCGCGCTAGTTTAGTTTTCGGCTCATCCACCAGCGTCGCAGTGCGACAAGTGACCATACGCCTTCGACCAGGCCGAAGGGCCATGCTCCCTGCAGGAATCCGTAGGTTGAAGCCAAGACGCACGAAGCGGCAAATGCCAGGATGAACCAATGGCTGCGTTTCTCAAGCGCGTAAAAGACGAGCATTGACGTTACGGCGAATAATCCAAAGAGCGTGAGCTTATCCATACTGATTGCTGCGAGATGGAAGGCGATGATTGTTGTTCGTGCTGGGCCTTTACTCGATACGGGTGCCGGTGCGGGGCCCGTCGGGGGTGCAGATGCCCCAGGCCATACGCGGAGTGTTGTGGGCGAGGCCGTATCGGCCATCGCGGCCGAGCAGGATGATGCCGCCGTGTCCCCCGAGGCGTTTGTGCAGATAGGAGATGGCTTCGGGAGCAACCTGCTCGGGCGACCGGCCCAACTGGACGCGATCGGTGGCCCACTTGCCCAGAACCAGCTTCATGATGGGTTCGCCCCAGCCGGTGAGCGAAACGGCGGCGCTCTGGTTGTCGGCGTAGCAACCACAGCCGATGAGCGATGAATCGCCGACGCGGCCGGGATCTTTGTTGAGCGTGCCTCCAGTGGAAGTGCCGGCAGCAATATTGCCGTGTTGGTCGAGGGCGACGGCTCCGACGGTGTCATGGGAGTCGAGGGGCGGAGCGGCGGTCTCGGGAGATTTGTCGTCGGCGAAGGTGGGGCCGGCAAAGGTGAGGTCGGGGAGACCGGCGCGCTCATTCGATTGAGCCAGGGCGAGGCGCTCGCGTTCGCGGTCGAGGACAAGCTCGGAGTTGTCGATAAGTGGCATGCCGTGGGCGGCGGCGAATTCTTCGGCGCCCTGGCCAACGAAGTAGATGTGCGGGCTCCTGTCGAGCACCAGGCGCGCGGCCTGAATGGGATTGCGCAGGCGCTCGACGCAGGCGACTCCGCCGGCGCGCATCGTGCCTCCATCCATGAGGAGAGCATCAAGCTGGACGCGCCCGTCGCGGGTGAGAAAGCTGCCGCGCCCGGCGTCGAAGGTGGTGTCGTCTTCGAGTTTGGTGACGGCGGCTTCGACGGCGTCGGTGGCGGAGGCTCCGAGTTCGAGCAGCGAATAGCCGGTCTGCAGCGCGTCAAAGACGCCTTGCTCGTGGGCCTCGAGCATGTCGTCGGGGATGGCCCAGGCTCCGCCGTGAACGATAAGGATTGGGGTATGCGACATAACCGACCCTTGAGTATACGCGCGCGTTACTCGCTTTTTCGGTTGACGACCGAGACGCGGAAGAGCGGCTTTGATTTCTCGGAGGGCTCCATTTCGTAGGTCTGCTCGGTTTTCGACGGGTCGTAATCGCGCCAGAGCCAGGTCATCTCCTCGGGAAATTCGGCTGCGCCGTGGCCGGAATTGTGCGTGCCCTTGCCGAAGCTGAAATTGAAGTCGTAGCCCTTGAGCTTGAGGGCGTTCGCCATGCGGATGTTCGCGAGCGGCCAGCTTCCGTAGCGGTCGTTCTCCATGTCGTTCGCGCCGTCCTGCAGCCACACGCGCAGGTTGCGGTGAGGTTCGCGAAGAATCTTTTCGGGATAGTCCTGGCCGCCGTCGGGAATGGTAACGACTTCTTTCCACTGGATGCTGGTGAAACTGCCGATCCAGGAGATGACGCGGCTGAATTGCTCGGGCATCTGCCAGGCGGCGTTGAAGGAGGAGATGCCGCCCGAGGAGAGTCCAGTGATGGCGTGGCTGTAGGCGTCCTTGCGGATGTTGTACTTTGCTGCAACGTCGGCGAGCACCTCGTCGCGCAGAAAACGCGCATAGCGATCGCTGACCGTGTCGTAGAGTGTGCTGCGCATGGAGTCCTTGAGAGTGCGATGCCACTGGTCGGAGTAGGCTTTCACGAAGTTGTAGGTCGGTGTGCCGGGCGAGGCGCTGATGTCTCCGGGATTGATGAAGACGCAGATCATGACGGGGATTTTCTTCTGCGCGATCAGGTTGTCGATGACGTTCAGCGCGGGGTTGTTGCCGTTGCGATCGGTGTACCATTCGCCATCCTGAAAGACCATAAGCGCGGCGGGAGTTTTTGGATCATATTGCGCGGGCACATAGATCCAGTACTCACTCTTCATGCCGTCATAGATTTTGCTGGTGTAGATGATTTTGGGAGAGAGTGTGCCGGAGGGCACTCCGGGCTGCAGATAGGAGAGCGGACCGAAGGCGGGAAGATCAAGACGGCCACCGAAGAGTGCTCCGTTGACGAGGTAATGGAAAGAATGGAGAGTGCCGATGGGCTCGACGTGCGCGACTCCGTACCAGAGGTTGGAGCCGGTGAGGGGCTGCATCTGTGTGCCCGTTGCGGGAGCATCATCGATGACCAGCGTTGGTTGCGCAGGCGCTTCGGTGGCGAAGAAGAAGTCGGGTCCGTGGCTTGCCCAGGCGGTGCCTTCTTTGAGGTCTTTGGCGTCGAAGGTGGAGGTGATGGCCTGCGGCAGGGTTGGGCTGTGTGCGCTGGCGAGATCGATGAGCTGGGGCGCGGAGAGTTTTTGCTGGGCGACGGCAGGTAGGGTGAGGCTGAGAGCGAGAAGCACGAGCTTACGCATGGTGGAAATACTATAGGGACTCGGGTCGAAACTCCGAGGGGATTGAAGACGCCCTACTCGTGAGCCTCGAGCGTGTCGTCGGGGATGGCCCAGGGTCCGCCGTGGACGATGAGGATGGGATGTCGCGCCATATGACTACAGGGTACAGGTTTTGCCAGGCTGAATGCGCGCCTATCCCTGCGACTTTTCGGCAACTTAGCGATGCTTTTTTCAACCTAGAACACATGGAATAATGAGGCCCATGTCTGGACATGCCTATTTGTCACTTACAACATTTTCCTTATTCGCACTTAGCTCTTCGCTATCGGCTTTTGGGCAAGATGCCTCCCAGCCGCCGGCTCCTGTACCAGCAGTGATCAGCAAACTCGCGTTCCAGGTGCCAAGAGATGCTGCCTCGGGAATTGGTATCGAAAAGATCCTCCCCTTAGGTGAGGTCTATGTCCTGGACTCCTACAACTCAAAACCGAGGCATTTGGTGCTCGGGGAATTTCCTGCTATTTCACCTGATGGCGCAAGAATTGCCTATTGTGAACGCGCTGGCGATGGCCGCGGTTATGGCCAGATGTATGTGATCAACGCGGATGGTTCCGGCCGAAAACAGATCACAAACGTTAAGCATGCAGGCGAATGCTTTCCGCAATGGTCGCCAGATGGCCTCCGGATCGTGTTTGTTGAGTTTGGCGATCATACTTCTACAATTCGCGTGATGGACAGCGATGGACAGAACCCAAAGTCGATTACGTCAGGTAGCCATCCGAAATGGTCGCCTGACGGAAAGGGCATTTTGTTCACTCGCTCTGATGGGGGAACCAATGTATCGATATGGGTGGTCAACGCGGACGGTACCGAAGTCCACAAGATTACCGAGGTGAACTATCCACCCGTGAATCCGTCGTGGTTCCCTGATGGGCAGGCTATTGCTTTTGAACAGAAGCTTAATGATCGGACGGCCATTTACGAGGTGAACGTAGACGGAACAAACCTCCATTTACTCCAATCCAATGATCAAGTAGCTTTATATGCGCAGATTTTGTCGCCGAACGGGAAGTTTCTCGTTGCCGAAGCGCAAGCCACGAGGAGCTTGCCGATGGTGGTGCTGATCGAGGTGAGCACTCACAGGGCGTGGCCGTTGGCTCGCGGCACTAATGCAAACTTGTTATGGAATAAGTAAGTTTGAGGTTTGTCACTTTCGCCGCTTTGCCTTTTTGATTTTCTTGGGGAATGGGTGGGGCGTGGCCGCCTGGCGCTGCATGCTTTTCTTTCCCTTTTTTGCTTTAAATTTCTTTTTTGCTGCGCCTGCTACGTTGGCGGCGAAGGCCGGAATCGTGTTGGTCTTCTTTTTGCTCTTTTGCTTTGTGTTGCCTGAGCGTGTTGTGGGTTTGGGGTTCAGGGCTGATGGCTTCTCTTCTTCGCTTAGCAGGATGGAGAATTGCAGGCGCTTCTGGACGGCGTCGATGCGTTCGAGCAGCACGCGTGCTTGTTGTCCGATTTTGAAGCGGCGTCCCCAGCGTTCGCCGATGATCTCGCGGGTGTTTTCGCGGAAGGTGTAGTAGTCGTTGTCGAGCGCACCCAGGGTCTGGATGGGCACGAGGCCTTCGATGAAGAGGTCGCCGAGTTCGACGAAGAATCCGTACTTGGTGACGCTAAGGATCATGGCGTCGAAGTCTTCTCCGACCCGGTCGCGCATGAACTTCATCTTTTTCCACTCGACGAGCTCGCGTTCGGCGTCGGCTGCTCGGCGTTCGGATTCGCTGCATTCGGTGGCGATGAGGGAGAGATCGGTTTCCGGGATAGAGTCGAAAAGCAGGTCCTTCGACTCCGCGCTCCGCGCTACGCTCAGGATGAGATCGTTTTGTTTGTTGGAGTGAGTGCGCGAGTGCAGGCTTTTGGCGTGAGGTTCGCCGGGGAAGAGGTGGCCGTGGCCGCTCACTCCGGCATTGAGCAGTGATTTTGCCACGCGGTGAACGATGAGGTCGGGATAGCGGCGGATGGGCGAGGTGAAGTGGGTGTAACAGGGCGCCGCGAGCGCGAAGTGTCCCTCATTCTTCTCGCTGTAGCGGGCCTGCTTGAGCGAGCGCAGCATGAGGTAGGAAAGGATCCGCTCCTCGGGTTTGCCGGCGATCTTCGCGGTCAACTTCTGGTACATGCGTGGTGTGACGGGGATGTCTTCGGGGACTTCGTGCTGGCGGGGATTGGAGCGGCCACGTCCGCTGTCGTGGTGTTGATGCTCGCGGCGCTCGCCTTTCGTCTGGAACTTGCGGACGGGGAGGTTGCCGATGCCGAGCGAATATCCAAAGGACGCGGCGATGTCTTCGAACTCGACGATGCGGCGAGGTTCGGGTTTTTCGTGGATGCGGTAGAGGGAAGGCACGCCGAGGGTCTCGATCCATGAGGCCACGGATTCGTTGGCCGAGAGCATGAACTCCTCGATGAGACGGTGGGCCCAGTTGCGCGTGGAGCGGGTGACCGACTTCATGGCTCCGAACTCGTCGAACTCGATGATGGGCTCAGGCAGATCGAAGTCGATGGAGCCGCGGCGGTCGCGCTTGTGATTGAGGATTTCGGCGAGCTGCTTCATGCGTCCGAAGGCCGGGACGAGGTCGGCGAATTCGGCGCGGGTGACCTGGTTGCCTTCGAGAATCTGGTGGACCTGGGTGTAGGTCATGCGGCGCGCGGAGCGGATGACGCCCTCTGTGACCTCGTAGTCGAGGACGTTGCCGCTCGCGTCGATGTTCATTAGGCATGACAGGACGAGACGGTCTTCGCCGGGGCGGAGGCTGCAGATGTTGGTGGAAAGCTCCTGCGGGAGCATGGGGATGGCGCGGTCGGGAAAATAGACGGAGTTGCCGCGCAAGCGGGCTTCGAGGTCGAGCGCGGTGCCTGGCGTGACGTAGTGGGCCACGTCGGCGATGTGAACCTGGAGATGCCAGTGGCCGGTTGCGGAGTCGTGTTCGACTAAAACCGCATCGTCGAAGTCGCGCGCGGTTTCGCCGTCGATGGTAACGATGGGCAGATCGCGGAAGTCGCGACGGGCGGCGATGACGTCGGTGTCGAGATGCGCAACAGCGCGGGCTTCGGCGAGGACGTTATCGGGGAAGATACGCGGGAGATGATGCTTGCGGATGACCATCTCGACATCGATACCGAAGTCGTCTTCGTGGCCTAGGACTTCGAGAATCTTGCCGCGGGCGGGGCGTGTGGGAGTAGGCCAGGCGGTGATTTCAACATCGACGACGAGGCCTTCGAGATTGTCGCTGTCATAGTTACGGATGGCGCGGGCGGCATCTTCTCCAAGGACGCGGTGCGGGTGGGCGGCCGTGGGCAGATGGGGAAGAGGCGCGTCGAAGGGAATGAGGATGGGCTGGTTCATCCGGTCGTCGAAGGGCGTGACGTAGTTGCCGCCGAAATTCTCACGTCCGCGACCTTCGCGCGCGTAGTGGAAAGTGCCGATGACGGTCGCGTTGCGGCGGGTGAGCACGCGCACGATGCGACCGAGCTTGCGTCCGTCATTTCGGGAAGGAGCGAGTTCGACGAGGACCTGGTCGCCCTGCATGGCGTCGTGGGTTTCGTTGGGCGGGATGAAGATGTCGTCGAGGCGGTCGCCCTGCGCGGGGCGGACGAAACCGAAGCCGTCGCGGTGCAGGTCGAGGCGCCCGGCGACGAGGTTGCTGGCCTGATATCCGGACTTTGCGGGAGCTTTGGGAATGGCCCATTGCTCGCGATCGGTCTTGACGAGATGGCCGGCGGCGGTGAGGCGGGCGAGGTGTTCGAGGAGCAGACGGCGCTCGCGTCCTCCGCCGAGCGAGAACTCGCGGACGAGCTGCTTGTATCCGGCTCGCTGGCCGGGGGATCGCTCGATGTGGCGGAGGAGTTCGCGGTCGGTCACAGGAACATGGTACGGCAGGGGCAGCTGTCTGCTTCCCAGCTGTTCCATGTGACTCAAGAGTTTCCCGCATTGACGAAAAGATTCACAGGGAGGGTGCATTTTTTCCGTGAGGGTGTATAAGATCGAGTCATAACGCCGATTGTGCGGATTGGCTGTTGGCGAATAGGCCTGACGAGGGCCTGGTCAAAGAGGGATCGACGTAATTCAAGCCCTGCGGGATGAGGGGCGATGCGCTGGGCGAAAGTTCCCACGGCGCCGCTGGTCCAGTGGAGCAAGCAGAAGAAGAGAGGAAAAGTTAACACGATGTGGAAACCGAATCAACCCAGCAGCTCTTCGCAGACGCCCACCAACGAACCGGTTCGTCCGGCGGCGCCTGCCACCCCCAGTTATGAACCGGCGGTCCGTACTCCGACAGCCAGCGCGCAGCCTGCTTCCTCCGGCGATCAGGCAACCATTGGCAAGAGCCTGGTGGTGAAGGGCGAAGTGAGCGGTTCGGAATCGCTTTATATCGACGGCAAGGTGGAAGGCGCGATCAATCTGGCGGGCAACCGCGTGACGGTGGGCCGGAACGGACAGGTCGCGGCGAACATCACGGCGCGCGAGATTGTTGTCCTCGGCAAGGTGCGCGGCAATATGAGCGCGAGCGATCGCGTGGACATTCGCAGCGAAGGTTCGCTGACCGGGGACGTGACGGCGCAGCGGATTTCGATTGAGGATGGCGCATTCTTCAAGGGCGGCATCGACATTCGCAAGCCGGGAAATGAGCCGAAACAGCAGGTGAATTCCGGCACCAACGCGAGCCTCAACTCGGAAGCGGCAAAGCCGGTTCCCGCTCAAGTGTAATCGCTGTCGAAGGTGTCGCGTGAAGGGCTCCGGGCCAATGCCTGGGGCCTTTTGTGTTTTGGATCGGCAAAGGGAGATTGAGTCAGTTTATCCAGCATCAGGAACGTCACTTGTTTGGATGGATAAGTCGCTGGTTGAGGAGCATTTGGTGTACAAGTGCTGAACTCAGCAGAAGCGGCGGATTCAGAAACATCCAAGGAGGCTCCTCGGGACCAGTATGAACTTCATCGGG
>JABCZC010000121.1 GCA_013289875.1 Acidobacteriota bacterium
GCATCTTCCATATCGGAATCCTTGCGTACAATAGAGTGTTTGGGTTGAGCCCGGACCAGCGGGCCCGATCCCTCACGCCATCGCTACCCTGAACGGAGCTTTCCCTTGGCAGAGACCATCTACGACGTAGCCATCCTCGGCGGCGGACCCGCCGGATACACCGCGGCCATCCGCGCCGGCCAGTACGGCCTCAAAGTCGCCCTCATCGAAAAGGACAGCCGCCTCGGCGGCACCTGCCTGCTCGTCGGCTGCATCCCGACCAAGGCGCTGCTCTTCAACGCCGAGATCTACGACCACTTCAAGCACGCCAAGGAGTACGGCCTCGACGGACTCGGCGAAGCCACCGTCAACTGGAAGGCAATCCTCGACCGCAAGAACGGCATCGTCTCCCGGCACGTCAAGGGCCTCGACTTCCTGATGCGCAAGAATAAGGTTACCGTCGTTCCCGGCTTCGGCCGCCTGACCGGCCCGGCTAAGGACGGCGTCCACTCCGTCGAAGTCACGCCAGGCGACAAGGAAAAGGCCAAGCCCTCCATCGTCAAGACAAAGAACATCGTCCTCGCCACTGGCTCAAACGCGCGCCTTCTGCCCGGTGTCGAGGTCAGCGACCGCGTCCTCACTAACATCGAAATCCTGTCCTTGGATCGCATCCCCAAGTCGCTCCTCATCATCGGAGCGGGCGCGGTGGGCGTCGAGTTTGGCTCGATCTTCCGCAGCTTCGGCTCGGAAATCTCCATCCTCGAATATCTGCCCCGTCTCGTCCCCGTCGAAGACGAAGACATCAGCAAGGAACTCGCCCGCTCCTTCCGCAAGCGCGGCATCGAAAGCGCGACCGGCGCCAAGGTCGAGAAGGTCGAAGAGACCAAGGACGGCGTGAAGGTCACCTACACCGGCTCGGACGGCAAGCAAACGTCGAAGGAAGCCGAGAAGGTACTCGTCGCTGTTGGCCGCGGACCGCGCACCGAAGGCGTCGGCCTCGAAAAGACAAAGATCACCCCCGATCGCGGCTTCATCAAGGTCAACGAATATATGCAGACCGACGAGCCCGGCATCTACGCCATCGGAGACATCGTCGCCGGCATGCCGCAGCTCGCCCACTCCGGCTCCATGGCCGGTCTGGTCGCCGTCGCCAGAATCGCCGGCAAGTACGCGCGTCCCATCAAGCGCGACCGCATCCCCGGCTGCACTTACACCGAGCCGCAAATTGGCAGCGTCGGCCTGACGGAAGCCAGGGCCAAAGAGCTGGGACACAGCGTCAAGGTGGGTAAGTTCCCCTTCGTCGGAAACTCAAAGGCCACCATCGTTGACTCGCATGACGGCTTCGTGAAGGTCGTCGCCGACGCGAAACACGGAGAAATCCTCGGCGTGCACATCATCGGCCCGCAGGCAACGGAGCTCATCGCCGAAGCCGTTACGGCCATGGAGCTGGAAGGCACAGTCGAAGACCTGATGTGGACCATCCACGCCCACCCAACGCTGTCCGAAGCTATGCTCGACGGTTTCAGCAGCGTGGAAGGAATGGCGATCAACGTCTAGAAATAAGCGAGCAAGCGGGTGCCCCACGTCCGGCTTCTCGGACGTGGGTTCATCATCAATGATCCTTAGCCTCATCCATCTCGGCCGTGTCGACTACGTCACCGGACTCGACCTCCAGAAGCAGCTCGTCGAAGCGCGCCACGAGAACCGCATCGGCAACACGCTCGTTCTGCTCGAACACCCCCCGGTCCTCACCGTGGGACGCAACTCCTCTCGCGCCAACATTCTCGCCAGCGATGAATTCCTCGCCTACCGCGGTGTCGAGATTCACGAGATCAATCGCGGCGGAGACGTCACCTACCACGGCCCGGGCCAATTGGTCGGATATCCCATCCTCGACCTGCGCAGCTTCACCCTGAACGACCGCCGTGTGGGGGCCGTCGACTACGTCCGCCTGCTCGAAGAAGCCCTCATCCGCGCCCTGGGAGACTTCGCCGTGCCGGCGCAACGCATTGCCGGCCGCACCGGCGTCTGGACCATCTCCGGCGGGGCGATCCCCGAAAAGAAAATCGCCGCCATCGGTGTACACATCTCGCGCGGCATCACTTCGCACGGCTTCGCGCTCAACGTCACGACCGACCTCCGCGACTTCGACCTCATCGTGCCGTGCGGCATCTCCGACCGCGCCGTGACCAGCCTCGAACTTGAGGTCCCTGACTCAGTGCCGTCGCCCACTATGGAGAACGCCATCAACGCCGTGGCCCGACACTTCGGGCGCGTTTTTGAACACCAGGTGCTTTGGCTCGAACCGGACCAGCAGCCGGTTTCGATTGCAGTACCGCGGTAAGACGGGGGCTCGCCCGGGTTCCAGCCATTCACCGTCCATTACGGGGCGGCGATAGTTTTTCGCCGGTTATGCCGTTGCCGCCCTCGGGTATCCGCCCGGAAACGGCAGCTACGTACCGGTAGACTCTGGCCTCCCAAGGTTTCAGGTGCAGTGTGGAAGTGTCCGCCTCCGTGCTCCCGAGATTCGTCATGAGCAATTGCGTTGGCCTTAATCCGCCCGGGATCTTATAAGTCGCGGGCTTGTCTGAAAAATTCAGTACCACCAGGTACCGATCCACCCCAAGCGATCGCACGTAAGCAAAAATCGATGGGTTCATCGGGTCCAGGTCCGCGTAGTCTCCGTAGACGAGCGCCGGGGTTTTGTGGCGCAACTCGATCATCTGCTGCGTGTAGCGATAGACGGAGTTCGGATCAGCCAGCTCCTGAGCGGCGTTGATCTCCTTGTAATTGGGATTCACAGCCAGCCACGGCTGGGCGCCGGTGGTGAAGCCGCCGTTGGCCGAGGTATCCCATTGCACCGGCGTGCGCGCGTTATCGCGGCTCATGTGGCGAAGATTCGCCAGGTAATCCGCCTCGCTTACTTTGCCAGTGACCACATCCGCCTTGTAGCCGTTCTTTGCCTCGATGTCGTTGTAATCCGCAATCGATTTGAAGGGATAGTTCGTCATTCCCAGCTCGTCGCCCTGGTAAATGAACGGCGTGCCCCGCAGCGTCAGCAGCATCGTCTCCAGCAGCTTGGCAGAGGGCACGCGATACTCCGGCGAGTCGTCGCCGAAGCTGGATACCAGCCGCGGATTGTCGTGGTTCGAAAGAAAGACCGTGTCCCAGCTATGGACATTGAGCTCCGCTGCGTGCCTGGCGTAGATGGCCTTCAAGTCGGGCAGGGTCCAGCTCTTCCACTGGCGGCCGGCGCGGTTGATCCTGACAGCGTCGAAGTTGAAGATCATGTTCAGCTCGTGTCGATCGTCGCCGACCATCAGCGGCGTCTGCTCAAGCGAGACGCCGAGGGCCTCACCCACTGTCATGACGTCATACTTGGACAGGACCTCGCGGTTCATCTCCTGCAGATACTCGTGCATGTGCGGGCCGTTGGCGTAGGCATCCCCGATATTCTTCAACTCGCTCACCGTGAGGTCCGGCAGTCCCGGGCGTTTGGAGATCAACGGAATCACGTCCATGCGGAAACCATCGACGCCCTTGTCCAGCCAGAACTTCATCAGGTCGTAGACCTCGGCGCGCACTTTGGGATTGTCCCAGTTAAGGTCAGGCTGCTTCACCGCGAAATAGTGGAGATAGTACTGTTCGGTCACCGCGTCATACTGCCAGGCCGAGCCGGAAAAGAACGAGGGATAGTTGTTCGGCGGCTCGCTTCCTCCCGAGCCCTTGCCGTCGCGCCAGAAGTAGTAATCGCGATACGGGTTGTCCTTCGATTTTTTGGACTCGACAAACCAGTGGTGCTCGTCCGAGGTGTGATTCACCACCAGGTCGATAATTAGCCGCATGTGCCGCTTCTTGATCCCGGCGAGTAGCGCGTCGAAGTCCGCCATGGTGCCGAACTCCTTCATGACTCTTCGATAGTCGCGGATGTCGTATCCATTGTCGGCGTTGGGCGAATCGAAGTGCGGACTCAGCCAGATGACGTTCACGCCGAGGCCCTGCAGGTAGTCGAGCTTCGAGGTGATCCCGGGCAGGTCGCCGATGCCGTCGCCGTTCGAGTCCTTGAAAGACCGTGGATAGACCTGGTAGACCACCGCCTCCTTCCACCATGTCGGGGTATATCCGTTGATCGTCTTCACCGTTCCCGCATCCTGCGCGCGCCCGTTCCCAGCCAGCGATATCGCCATTATGGCGAACAGTATGGCAATCTTCTTCAAAGTCAGACTCCTTCCTGCCGAATAAGTGTATGCGCTGGACTCGCGCTTTTGGCAACCAATGCCGGGATCAAGAATCGGCCGGCATGCTACACTCCGGCATTCGGAGGGCCAATGAAATCTTTGCTTAACCGTGGCTTGATGTTGGCGGCGCTGTTCCTGGGGGCTTACGCGGCGGTGCGCGCGCAACAGACCCAGACCCAGCGATTTCCGCAGTTCGAGAATGAAGATGTGAAGGTGTGGAAGTCCGTCGTGATGCCGAAGTCGCCCCTGACCATGCACCGGCACGATCACCCGCGCGTGATCATCGCCCTGAGCGGCGGCACGATGAAGATCGTGGAACAGGGCGGAGCATCGGAAGAGCATGTCTGGGAGACAGGCAAGGCCTACTGGCTGCCCGCGAATCCGCCCGGCACCATGCACGCCGATGTGAACGCAGGCGACAAGCCGATCGAAGTCATGGTCGTCGAGCTGGAAAAGGAGAAGTAACCGCCAGGCGGTATTTTTACTCCGTCCTCAGCGCTTTCGCCGGATCAGTCGATGCCGCTCGCCTTGCCGGAATCAGCCCCGCCAAAGACGCCGCCACCGCCAGCGTGATGATCGACACCACGAGCACCTTGGCGTCCACGCCCTTGATCTCATAGAGTTGCGCCTCGACAAAGCGCACGCACAGCAGCGCGGTTGGAATACCGATCGCGAGGCCCAGCCCTGTCTGGATCAACGCGCCGCGCATCACCATGGCGATGACGCCCGCCCGATCCGCACCCAGGGCCATGCGAATCCCGATCTCGCCGGTTCGCAGCGCCACCGTGTAGGCGGTCACTCCGTACAGCCCAATCGTGGCCAGCAGTAATGCCAGACCGCCGAAGAGCATCGTCAGCCGCGCCACCAGCCGGTCGTCGGTAAAGATGTCGGCAATCTGCTGATCGAAGGTCTGGAACTTCACCACCGTCAGGTTCGGATTGATACCCGACAGAGTCCGTCGCGCGATTGCCTCCATATCATTCATGGGGTGGCTGGTTGCGAGCACGATCGCCCCGGCATAGAGAGAGCCATCGTTCGCAATCGGACTCTTGTCACTCGCCGGCCGCTGCATCAGAGGCAGGAAGTACATCGTGTGGTTCTTCCATCGCGGAGATTGGTACGTCGTATCCTCGACCACGCCGACGATCTCAAAGTCTCCCGGCGTCGTCGTACCCGGCGCGCCAAAGTGTTGCCCGATCGGGTTCTCGCCCGGCTTGAAGAACTTCTTGACGAACTCCTGGTTCACTACCGCTACCGACGGAGCTCCCGGCGCGTCCCTCTCAGTGATGCCGCGCCCCACCACTACGCTCGTTCCCACCGAGTCGAAGTAATCCCCGTTGACCCGCACGATCGACGCGACCTCATTCAGATATGGCTGCCCGTGTATCTGAACACCCTCGCCCCAGTTGTCATCTTCCATCGGCGTGTACGAACTGATACCAACCTTCCACACTCCTGGAATCGTATGGAACCTCTCTGCCATCGTTCTGTACAACGCATCGAGCTGCATACCCGAATATCCCGCCGCCTGCGGATTGATGTGGACGATATAACGATTCTTCGACTCCACGTGGAAATTCATGTGCTCCAGCTTGCTGAGGCTCTGCGTAAACAAGCCCGCGCCCACCAGCAACACCAGCGACAGTGCCGCCTGCAGAACCACCAGTGCGCGCTGCAGCAGGGACGCGCCCGACGCCGTGGTCCTTGCCCCGCTCCGCAGCGCCTCCGCCGGATCTGCCTGCGCTGCAATCCACGCCGGAGCCACGCCAAACAACACGCCTGTGACCAGCGATAGCGCGCACGCAAATCCCAGCACCGGCAGCGAAGGGCTTGCCTCGATCGGCACCGCCTGCGCTCCCGGAAAAGCCAGCGTCAGCAGCATCCGCGTGCCGCCATAGGCAACGACTAATCCAGCAATGCCGCTTACTGCCGCCAGTACCAGGCTCTCCGTCAGCAGTTGCCGGACAATCCTCGCCCGTCCCGCGCCCAGGGCTGTACGCACCGACATCTCCGCCTTGCGGCTCATCCCGCGCGCCAGCAGCAGGTTGGCAATGTTCGCGCACGCAATCAGCAGCACCAGCCCGGAGATCGTCATCAGCAGCTTCAGATTCGAAGCGTATTCCTGCTGCATGCCCTGGATACCGCCGCCGCCCGGCGTCAGCACCACGTGCACCTTCGGCAGCTGATCCTTGCCTCGCCCGCCTGAAAACGCATCGGTCTGGCCAAATGACTGCCGCACCAGTCCGCTCACCTTTTGCTGCAACGCGGGCAGATCCACACCCGGCTTCACCCTCCCGACCATGTATAGCCAGCGCGTGTTGGGGCTGTGCACATAATTAGCATTCGCCAAGACAGGCATTGCTTCAATCGGCAGGTAGAAATCCGGAGGTGTGCTCGTCAGCCGGTCGCCGTAAAATCCCGCGGGAGCAATCCCCGCAATCGTCACAGGTTTGGTATTCACCCAGAAGGTGCCACCCACCACCGACGTATCGCCCGAATAATCGCGGCGCCACGTTTCGTAGCTCATCACCGCCACGATCGGTGCTCCCTCGACATCATCGGTATCGGTCAGCAGCCGGCCGGAATATGGGCGCAGACCAAATGTGTGGAAGTAATTGCCGGAGACAAACTCGCCCATCACCGATCGTGCGCCGGCCTGGTCGCCATCGCGGCGCACCGTTACCGGACGATACCCGAAGCCCGCCTGCATCGCCGCCAGTTCTTCGAACTCCGGAACGTTCTTCCTCAGCAGCTGCCAGGTCGCTGTTGGGAAATAGCTGTAATCTCCCTCATCGTCGCGATCGTTCTGAATACCGCCGCCCACGCAGCAGTCGTTGTGATTGCCGATTCGCACTAGTGTCCTCGGATCGGCGACCGGCAAATTCCTCATCAGCACTGCATTCACGAGCGTGAAGATGGCCGCATTCGCCCCGATTCCCAGGGCCAGGGTCAGCACGGCTGTCGCCGTAAAGCCGGGAGTCTTCCTCAACTGCCGCAGCGCGTAGCGCACATCCTGTAACAGAGTCATCATTCTTGTGGTGCTCCCTCGGAAAACGGTCGAAGTCTCGAAGTGGAACTTTCCACGAGCCAGACGAGCACGCGATCATCCAAAGCTGAATCCCGCTTTCTCTTGCATCGTCAGCCACTTACCGCGCGGGAGAAATGCGCCGACCGTCCATCAGTGAGTCTCATTGTTCAAAGGCGAACACTGCTCCCTTATTGGTGGCCCAAGCTGGGCCAGACGAAAAGCGAGCGTTTGGGGAAGACATTTCCTGCTTTCCTCGGTGAAGCCCGACACACCTTTCCGTCCCACTGCCGCTTTGAGGCGGAATGGCCAGTGCGATCCCTACTTGCCGGCTGTGGCGGGTTTGTATCCCGAGGCGGCGGCCTTACGCATCGCCGCCTTTGCTTCATCGATACTGAGTAGCGGCGTGGTCTTTACGTTCTTGCAGGCTCCGCCGGCGGCCGCGGCCATCGCGAACGCTGCAGCAAACACGTTGTCGGGCATGTCGAGGAGAGCGACGATGTCGTAGTCGCCGAATGACAGCCAGCCGTTGATAATCTTGCCACCCAGCTTCTCGACCGACTTACGCACAGCTTCTATACGGTCTTGAGGGTGTTTGATCATCGCGGCCCATGCTTCGGCGCTGTAAGAGACCTGGAGAAGATAACTGGGCATGGGATAGCTCCTTTCAACCAGGAATTTTGGGTTCGGAATAACTAGGCCCTAGGTCGCCATCCCGGAGATGTAGGCTTCGAGGTGGCGGATAGTTTCCTGCTGCTCGGTAACGATCCAGTTCACGAGGTCGCCGATGGAGATGAGGCCAACGACGGCGCCGTTTTGCACTACGGGGAGATGGCGGATGCGATTCTCGGTGATGATACGCATGCAGTCGCCCACAGTATGCTGCGCGGAAACAAAGATGACCGGGCTGGACATGATCTCGGAGACAGCCGTCTCCTTCGACGACCGCCCCTTGAGGATGACCTTGCGGGCGTAGTCGCGCTCGGAGATGATGCCCAGCAATTCGCCCTGCACGATCACGAGCAGCGCGCCCACCTGCTTTTCAGCCATCATCTCGATGGCCCGATACACGGAAGCATCCGGCGGCACTGACCAGACTTCTCCGGTCTTCCGCTTCATTACCGCACTGATTGGCGTCGTCAATTCGCTCATGGGGGACCTCGGGCCCGCATCATACCGCCGCCGAAATGGGAGCGTCAAATAGAAACGGCTCGTGGTTAAGGCGGCCCTGGGTGTGAAAGGGCCAGAGGTTAACGGGCACCCGCCCTAGCGAATGATTTTCAATGCGGCACGGAA
>JABCZC010000122.1 GCA_013289875.1 Acidobacteriota bacterium
TTTAGCGAAACCGTGATGTTATCTCGAAATTGAACGAATGACTAAGATCAATCGGTCGGAAAACCGACCCCGATATCCTTCTCTATGGGCGACCGCTCCCCAACAGTGCTTCCTCGCGAGTGCCCACAGCCTGATCAAGCAACACCTTCGCCTCCGCAAGGCTGATGTCTTGCGGAACCGGGCGAAAATCCGACCGCGACTCGCGCTGGTCCTTAGTCACATTCTTGAAGAGCAGTACCTTGCCTTGAATGTGGACCTCGACCAGATTCGTCTTCCAGTGGGTCTCGCTCACCTGTTCACGCCGAATCTCAAAGGTCCCGCCTTTTTCCACGTGGCCAAGAAGACCGTAGCCAAAATCGACGCGTTCTATCAGATGCCCATCGATCTCAATCAAGCGCTTTAACCGTTGATTCACAACCAGCGTGCCGCCCAGCGCGTGCAAAATGCGCGCCTCGTAGCTGGCGGGTGTAAAGGCCGGGTTCGGGCGAAAAGAAAGACGTACCTGAACGCCTTCACTCGGACCGGTATATTCAAACAGGAAGGCCCGGGGAAGCAGTTCAATCGCCCTCCGCATCCGCGCTTCGTCCTTTAAATGCTCCTGCTGGATGTGGGCCATCGCACCCGGCTTTTCAACAAGTTCCTCAAGTCGCAGCTCTTCGCGCCTGCGCTGGCCAGCATCGAGAGAATTGCCGTGATCTTTCACCAGACGAAAGATGGGTCCATCGGATGTCTCGACCTGTTCGCGATCGACATTCTGCGAACCGGAGACCCGAAGGACGCCGTATTGCCAGAGGCTATCGCACCCGCGGTCATTGAGTTCGTTGTAGATCACGTCCGCGACAAGCTGCTGCGCGGGCTGGACCGGCATCCGATCCTGCGCTGGCGCCAGCAGGCCGAAGCCGAGCAGAGCGACTACGAAAGATGCGCTTGGATGCATGCGATTGCTCCTCGAGACTCCTGGCGGACCCGCACATTCCTCACATCAGAGCCCACTGGCCATATCTCTATGCGCTCGCGTGATAAGAGAGTGGGGTATCCCAGGCCCGGATTTTGCGGACCTGGGTTCATGCAACGACGCCAGGTTTGGTCCGTCGGTGAATTTTAGTTAGTGCTTAGCATCACCTGTGTTGCCGCGTCCATCACGCACTTCATTTCCTTTGAACTCGGTGGGCGCTTTACCGCCGTTTTTCGGCGTTTCGGCCTTATCGCCACGCTTTGGCACTGAACCCTTATAGCCCTGCTGTGGATCGAAATGGTTATCTACGTTGCCATGGAAGGTGCTGGGTCCATGAAACCACGGACCAGCGCCAATAAAGACGCCGCCAGTAAACCATTCCGGGCCGTAGTAGCCAGTGGGAGAACAGTCATAAGGAGCATAGTCGTAGTAACCATAGGGACAGGCAGGCTCAGCTCCGATGTTAACGGTGACCTGAGCCTGTGTTTTAAAAGTGGATGCCGTGAAGCAGATTCCGGCAACGCCAAGTAGTGCAAGACATTTAAATCCATTCATAACTTCTCCTCACCGTCGGTCGAGGGCATGGTCTACCTCCCTCTACATTCTTCACTGTAGTCCCCAGGGTCATCTTGATCTGAGCAATCCGGATCACATAGCGTATTAGTAGTTACACGGACTGCTCGATGTTCGGGCCCAGGTGCTTGCGGCACGGGCTGAATCGGTTACAGGTTCACAGACATGCCCGCGGGAATCAATGGATTTGCGGAACTCCTTCTTGCACGAAAGTTTTGGAGCAAGATTCTATTTGCCCAATTCCCTGAAATCATGCAGCGCGGTATACCGCAATTGGGCCCGCTTGAGGATCTCTCGTTCCAGTTTGGCTCTTCCCGCACTCGAGAACTCCCCGGACTTTAACCGTGCCTGTACCCCGGCAATAGCATGTTCCTGGTTCGCGATCTCCGCCAGAAGCTGCTCTCTGGTCAACATGGTGCGCACCTATGAGGTTCGCCTTCCGGAAGGCGGGGATGCCGTTTCCGCTGCCTGTATGTGCGCGTGCTTGATGCCCACCACAGTCAAGGGTCGTCACTGAATTGCGAGGTACTCTATGTGATCGACGAGATAGCCTGATAGACGAGATAGCCAAGGAAAATGAGAATGATCAGTCCAACCACCGGGTGACTCTTCTTTGTGTGCTCCATTTGCATTGACCTCCTGCAAAAGATAGGCAGGCGCCGAGCGGCCGTACGGTTTCACCTTCCGCGCACTCGAGGGGAGTAACACCCTGGGCATGGCAGAACGTCACCTGCCTACTCATCTCCTTCAAAATCCAGTACCACGAGATCATCTTGATCCGAAAAGTTGTCTGGGGTCTGAGCTATATGGACCACATGGGGCGAAAACGTCGTCCCGGACAGAAACGCCCGAGAAACACCCGCGCTGCGAGGCGGCCGCCTGAGTGAGCAAAATTGACCATACTTGGTGAGCTGGAGTTGGGACAATTTTCACTCCGGAGGAAACTGTGATGGGTCAACTGTTAAGCATCGGCAACCATCCAGAGACATCGAATGCCGAATGCGAGAAGAGCCCGGTCTTCGAGAATGAGCCAAGGAATCGAGGGGTCATTTATATGAGCCAGAATTATGCGCATCGGTGCAACACAGACGGTAGCTTTGATTCGATTTGCCTCCATTGTTTCCAAACGGTCGCCTCGGCCCCCATCGGCGCAGCACTAGTAGAGCACGAGATGCAGCATCGGTGCATTGCTCTAAGTCTCCAAGGCGTTGAAGCTAATAGACCTTCAGGGAACCGTCCAGTCTCGACCTAGCCATCGAGAAAGGTCGCAGGATGCGCCTACGGCGCTGAAGTCGCTTCGAGTGGTGTGGTCGCGAGGCCAATTCGACAGCAGCACGCCTGATCGTTTTCAGAATTGTTCTTGATGCGCTCGAGGATCTAAAGATGGCCTATCCCAGGACCACCGCGAAACGACGCGCGGAATTGCAATCGATCCGCAAGCTTCTGCAGAAGTAACGTTCGACCCGCTACACGGGTTGTCAGCCGTAATGGAGAAGCAAAGAGGAGCAATTGATATGGCCACAACAGAGCAAACAATCGGCATCGATCAGCATCAGGGATCAACATTAATGGACCAGACCAGAGACGAGGCCGCAAAGCCGAGTAAGTTTATCTTCGACGTGGCTTTATCTACAGCAATCGCGGCGAACGGCAAAAGCGAGGCGGCAGCTCCGGTTCCCAAGGGTCCGCTCACCCCGGAGATGCTTGACAAGATGAACCGGTACTGGCGCGCCGCGAATTATCTTTGCATTGGCCAGATCTACCTCTTTGAAAACCCGCTGTTGCGGGAGCCGCTCAAAGCGGAACAGATCAAACCAAGGCTGCTCGGGCACTGGGGGACTTCACCGGGACAAAACCTCATCTACATTCATCTGAACCGGCTAATCAAAGAGCATGATGCGAACTTCATTTACATCGCCGGTCCCGGGCATGGTGGCCCTTCGCTGAATGCAAGCTCCTATCTGGAAGGCACGTATACAGAAGTTCATCCGGAGATTACGCCGGATGAAGATGGCATGCGGCTTCTCTTCAGAAAGTTCTCTACGCCGGGCGGTGTGCCCAGCCATTGCGGCCCGCACGTGCCGAACTCCATGCACGAGGGTGGAGAGCTTGGCTACTCCCTGGTCCACGCTTTCGGCGCCGCTTTCGACAATCCAGATCTGATCGTCGCCTGCGTCATCGGTGACGGGGAATCCGAGACCTGTCCTCTCGAAGGAAGCTGGAAGTCCGTCAACTTCCTGAATCCGGTGCGGGATGGCGCAGTCCTCCCGATTCTGCACCTCAACGGTTACAAAATCTCCGGACCGACCGTTCAGGGGCGAACGAGCGACGCAGACCTGAAAGCACTGTACATGGGACGTGGTTACAAACCCCATTTTGTCGAAGGCGATGATCCGGAGGCGGTGCATCAGGTCCTGGCTGGAACCCTGGACGATTGCTATGCCGAGATTCGAGCCATTCAGCAGGAGACGCGCCGGGACGGATTCAAGAAGCAGCCAATCTGGCCAATGATCGTTCTGCGCACACCCAAGGGGTGGACCTGCCCAAAAGAAGTGGATGGAATCCCGATTGAAGGCACCTTCCGTGCGCACCAGGTCCCGCTCGCAACGGTCCGCGAAAACCCCGAACATCTCAAGATCCTTGAAGACTGGATGAGAAGCTACAAGCCGGAAGAACTCTTCGATGAAAATGGCAAATTCATCAGTGAATTGGCGGAACTTGCGCCGGCGGGCAATCGCCGCATGGGCGGGAATCCTCATGTCAACGGCGGGCGGCTGTTGACCGCGCTCGATCTACCCGACTTTACGAATTATGCGCTCGAAATTCCCGGGCCAGGCCAGGTGGTCGCTGAAGCTCCGCGAAAGCTCGGAGACTTCTTTGGCGATGTCTTCCGGCTAAATCCGACAAATTTCCGTATGTTCTGCCCCGATGAGACGGACTCCAATCGCTTAGGTTCCGTCCTAGAGGCTACCAAGCGATGCTTTATGGCAGAAACTGTCTCGATCGATGATGACCTCAGTCCTGACGGCCGCCTAATGGAAGTGTTGAGCGAGCATTGCTGTCAGGGTTGGCTCGAAGGCTACTTGCTGACTGGTCGGCATGGCATGTGGTCTTCCTATGAAGCCTTCGCGCAGGTCGTGGACTCGATGCTGACGCAGCATGCCAAGTGGCTGGAACAGTGCCGCGACTTCCCGTGGCGCCGACCCCTCGCATCGCTGAATGTCCTGCTGACGAGTCACGCCTGGCGAAACGATCACAACGGCTTCAGTCACCAGGCGACCGGATTTGTAGACAATGCGCTGGCGCGCAGGAGCGAAACCATCCGGGTCTACTATCCACCAGACAGCAACTGTCTGCTGAGCGTATTCGACCACTGCATGCGGAGTCGCAACTACGTCAACTTGGTTACCTGCGGCAAACAACCGCAGCTTCAATGGCTGAATATGGACGAGGCTCGCGAGCATTGCTCGCGCGGAGCATCCACATGGAAGTTCGCCACCAACGACGAAGGCGCGGAGCCGGACATCGTGCTGGCTTGCGCGGGCGACGTACCAACGATTGAGATATGTGCGACGTCCTGGCTTCTGCAGAAATACGTTCCCGGCATCAAGGTGCGGGTTGTCAATGTGGTGGATTTAACCGCTCTGATGATGCCGGATGATCATCCGCATGGGATGGACAACATGTCCTTCGACGCGCTCTTCACCAAGGAGGCTCCTGTTATCTTCGCCTTTCACAACAATCGCTGGCTCATTCACAGCATGGTTCATGGGCGCTCGAATGAGAGCCGTTTTCATGTGCGTGGCTACATGGATCAAGGCACGACCACCACGCCGTTCGACATGGTGGTGCTGAACAAAATGAGCCGTTTCCACCTTGCCGTCGACGCGCTGAAGCATGTCCCACGGCTGCGTTCCCAGGCCTTGGACGCAATGGACATGTTCAATCGAAGGCTCTACGAACACCACGACTACATTCGACAGCACCTGGAAGATATGCCTGAGATCAGGAACTGGCGATGGACAGCTGATTTCAGTGAGGCAAGCACCCCTCCGCCGCTGGCCAAGGGGCATCCTCGCGGAAGCGTGTTCACAGATAGCTAAATGGCAAATGCTCGATGAGAGTGGGGGCGTGAAGATAACTCTCAGAGTGATCTGGCATAATACCCCGCATCGTCTGCCCCAAAGGTTGTATTTATGGTATTCGCATGACAGCGCCCATGTTAAAGTCAGCCTGCTGATCGCCGTCAGCTAAGCAGGCGATGATTGCTTCGATCACTCGCTTCGTATCCTCAGGTCCTCGAACTGGAATCGAAATCACTCCTGCCTGTTCGGCCGGATAGTCGTTCCCTCCCGCAAACAAGGCGCAACGTTGTAATCTGGCGTGAGTTCACGAGGAGCCCATCGACCTTGCCCGGAGCGAAGGCTTCAGCGATGCGCTGCTTGCCTACCGCCCCTGAAAGCGAGCGCTGACCCACCAGTCTACCGAAGCCGCCATGACTCACCTCGCGTTGCAGGCCGGGCATTCATACCGATGTTTGAGTAGCTCCAGGAGGGCATCGTTCACCCGCCGTACAAGCTGCTCAGGTCGCTCGATACCGGAGAGCTTTACGGCTTCACGCGACGCCGACAGGAATAGCAGCGCGAGCGAGTTTCCAGCTTGGCAGAATAGCGTTTCTTGGTCGAGAGTAATAGGTTCGTTGAGGTCCACTCCAATCCCATCTGTGTTTGCAGGCGGATCGGTTCACCTGCTTAACACGTCGGGGGCTTTCTATCCGGGACATTACTGGATGACCCTGAATCTCGAACATACCCTAATCGGTAATTGGATATGCCCTTTGAGTAATGATTACCCATATCCTGGGACCGGCTGGAGCGCATGGGAGACGCGCTCGGAATGGGAACTTACACGGAGGAATCGCATTGCTGGACAGCGTTGCCGACACCGAAGGCTTCAGCGATGCGCCACTTTTCGGATCGGCGTTGGTAGCGGCCACACATGTCCGAACAAAGAAACTTTAGTATATGGGCAGTGCACGAGCGATAGTCCACCTGGCGGCGATCATCGACGAGGAAAAGCGGCGGCCCGGGGGTGCGCATGTGGAGCCGGATCATGGAGGGTAGAATTCTCCTCTCAAGGATCAGGAGGACGCGAGAATGGGCGATCAGGCAAAGCAGGTGGTGTTTCGGTACAACGATGACGAGACAGATGCGGATGTCGAAGTTGATATACTCGGCGATCTCCCGCATTACGTCGTAGGCGATATTGTGGCACGCAGGGGAAAGACCTGGAAGGTTGTTCGGGTTCTGAGTGACCAGGCCCTCATCGGCTCGCAGCAGGTTCCAGCCTATATCGTAAGCGTCACTGATAAGGTTTAAGAGGGCGACGCCTCTTGAGAGTGGGCCACGGTTTTCCAAAGGCCCTGCCTCTTTTGAGAGCGGCTCATGGAATAACCCGGACCAGGAGCAAGGTCTGGTCATCCTGTTGCACACCGTGTTTACGGACTTCCGTCATGATCAGGTCCCAAATCTGCGGCAGGGGTTGCGCCGCGTGTTGCGTCAGGAGTTGCGCCAGACGGGTCAGCCCAAAATCCTCGTCCCTTGCGTTGGGTACCTCCGATATGCCGTCTGTAAGCAGCAGGAACAGATCCCTTGATGAGTACATAACGCGCTGGCTGGCATAGCAACCCCCGGAAATCAGGCCCAAAGGAAACTGCTCCATCGAGAGCTGAGCCGTGTCCTGACTGCGATTCCGATAATGCAGAATGGGGACGTGCCCTGCCGAAGAGTACTCCACCTCCGCCGAACCATCGAAGTGCAACAAAGCCAGCGTGGCGTACATATCGGGTCCCTTGAGGCCGGGCAAAACGCGGTCCGCACTTTCAAGCAATGCAACCGGCGTCTGCCGGAATTGGACGGCAAGCCGCATCGCAGTCTTCAACATCCCCATCAACTGGCCGGCTGCCAGGCCGTGTCCCGATACATCCGCGACATAGACCAGCAGACTTCCATCGCTCGCGATGACATCGATCAAGTCGCCGCCCATCTCAGTGCTGGGAATGGATTTGCCATACACCTCGAAACCGGCGTTCTGAAAGGAAACGGTTGGCACCAGGGTCGCTTGAATGCCGTGGGCCAGAGAAAGCTCGGTCTGCATGCGGATGTGGGCCAGGCCCTCCGTACCGGCGAACAAGGTCAGGAGTCGAAAACCAAAACCGACAGCAAGCAAAGTGCCGATGGCGTCGAAGACTACCCGTCTGTGCAGCGCCTCCTGCACCGGGAATGGCGCTGACCCATGCGCGGCGCGATAACCCAGCCAAAACAAACCGACGACCAGCACAAATAGCACAGGAACGAGGCGAGCTTTCTTAATTATGGTAACGAGAAGTACGGTTGACGAGATGCCTATCAAGACAGGCCAAAACAAGCCTCGACCCAGACTGAGAAAATTGAGCAGCAGCAGATCGAAGCAAAAACCGGACGCAACGGCGATGAGGAAGGTGCCCGCCAGGAACAGCTTCATACGCCTTATCGGAAGCGCACGCCAGTATGGGCTGAGTGCGCTGGGAAAGGCTGATGTGAGGCCCGACAGCGATCTCCGGAGGGAGTTGCTCATGGATCGATCTCCCCGGAACCTTAACCTTCCAAAGAGACAGATTTCAAGCGCAATGGGGGCGGATGGCTACTGCG
>JABCZC010000123.1 GCA_013289875.1 Acidobacteriota bacterium
TGCGGCGACGCCGGCTCGATAATCAGCATCGGCTTCCTTAAGGCTGGGCGAAGGCTCCTGCGCGTGGCCCACGCCGGAAAGCGCCGCGCAAAGCAGGAAACCTGCACTCAGCCGCGCTTTCAGGAGGGACACAGACATGGCAAACGCTCGCGAAGAGCTTTGCTGATGAGCCAAAGCCTTCAAGGAAGAAGTGTTTCTGAAATCGATTTCGCACGCAAATGTAGAAAAAGCATCAAGCAGGACGCGAAGAATGGGACCATCAGACCGGTTCGGAGGGAACCACCAATTGTGGCGACTTGCCCGGTCATCCAGGGAAATACTGCACCTCCAAGTCCACTGAATCCAAAGACCCATTTTGATTCAGATGCTCGGCTGGTGATCGCCAAGACCCTGGCCAGACAGAGAGGGAAAATGGGTGCGAGCATCAGGCCGGCCAGGAGCGCACTCGTGAGGCTCATGGCGAACGTATGGCTCAGAAGCAGCTGAAAGCTGCTCACGAGGGTCAGAGATAAGCAAATTGTGAGCAGTCTCGATTCGGTCATTTTCTTCAACACCGCAGGTGCAATGGCTCTGCCGAAGAGGAGTGCAATCCAGAAAAACGAGGTGGCGGTGGGAGCTAAAACGGTACTTGGAAGGTGTAGACGATAAACAAAAGTCATCATCCAGCTGCTGATTGAGGTTTCCACGCCAACGTATAAGAAAGCGAATAAGCCGAGCGGCATGAGTGTAGAAAACTTTGAGCGCAGACTCTGTGGACCCATGAAATCATCGCGTAGGCGGGAAAGATGTGAGTGTTGCAATCCTGCAAAAAATACGGACAAAGCCCCTGCGCAGCCCATGGCCATGAATAGCGAGGCGGGGGAGCGGGAGTGTACCCAGATTGTCACGATCGGCGGACAGATGACTGCGCCTAAGCACCAGGAGGCATTTAGCAGAGACAAGGCAGAACCCCGGGTCGCGCTATAGATGCGCCCAACCAGCATGCTCGTGGCCGTCATAGCTGAGCCCAGACCCAGTCCAAAGATAAAAAACAGGGGAACGGCAAAGTGACCATGGCAAAATGCGATGGATACACCACCTGCTATCAGAAGCAAATATCCCCGGATCAGACTCGCATAGAGAGTCGATTGCACAAGCAGCGCGCCACAAGATGAGCCTGTAAACTGGGCTGCGAGCAGAAACCCGGAGCGACTATCGTTCAGGGTCCAAGGACCGCCGAGCACCGGCAAAACACAGCCAAGAAGAACTGTCCCGATACCTGTCAGAACGAATCCAAGATGCAGACAAATCACGAGTTGAACGGGTAGACGCCCGTTATCTTCTGGAAGGGGAACCATTCTTGCTTTTCCGGGACAACGTGTCCGCCTTCCCTTCACGGATTCGTGTCTGCGGGTTCATGACAGAGGTTGATTCACGCACCATCAGCTTAGGCTCGAAGGCAACCAGCTCACCGAAGTCTTCTGTGCGATTCAGGCGGTTTACGATACATTGGGCCGCGTATCGTCCCATGTCTGACAAAGGCTGGCGAATCGTGGTTAGTCTGGGACTCATGTATGAAGCAGCCTTAATATCGTCGAACCCGATTACAGAGACGTCTTCAGGTACGCGAAGGCCCATGTCACGCATGGCACGAATCGCCCCAATGGCGGCAACATCATTGAAACAAACCAGCGCCGTAAATACTCGTTTTTCGGAGAAAAGCTGCTGGACCACAGGGTAACCGAGTTCGGGCGAACTGACATCGCGATCAAGTTGGACTGTAAGTTCGGGTCTTATCTCAATGCCCAGTTCACTGCTTACTTCAACAATACGTTGCCATCGATCATCGGAATCTGAGCTGAAGGGCTGTCCGTGCATAAAGGCGATGCGGCGATGGCCCAGTGTGTACAGATGGTTCAAGGTCAATTCGGCCGCCATGCGATGATCCAGTACTACATTTGTCACGCCGGCGATGCGGCGGTGTCCCGCCACGGCGACCACCGGGACTGAGAGAGGGCGCTCCAGGGCCGTATCGATGCAGATCATACCCTCAGCCCCTCTGGCGATAAGAAGCTTACTGTACTGTTCAACCAGGTCGGGACGATGCCTGTGGTGGGCGGTCAAATAAAAGTAGCCCGCACTCATGAGGTAATCACCCACACTGGTCATCACTTCGGTGTGATATCCGTCGCTCAGTTCAGGAACCAGGATCCCGAGCGTCAGCGTGCGCCGGTTGCGAAATGAGCGCGCCACCAAATTCGGTTGATAATTGAATTGTCTGGCCGCCTCCTTGATCCGTTTCCGCGTATCCTCGGGAATGGATCGTCCGGGAGTATCGTTGAGAACCACGGAGATCGTCGAGGGATTCAGGCCCAAATGATGAGCCAGTTCCTTAAGCCTGACTGGCTTGTTGTGGGCAGACCGCTTGGACTGCGTGTGCGGTAAAGCCTCGTCAGCCGATCTTTTGCTGGATGAGCGTGGCAATGGTTTGGTCTGATCCTCCCAATTTTTTGTTTCGCTCTTCCCTGTGCGCGAAAAACCGCCTATCTAAGAGGTGGTCGTAGCTCATCGGGCGTACACAGCATGTTTCAATAACACCTGATTAGCAAAACACTTGGAACACAAACGATTTTCTACCAATCAACGCGATCCATTCTTTCCGGCCAGCCCCAGAGGGGATCCGTCAAGCGATCGCCGATGCCACGTAATAAACCAGCGTCACCATGAAATATAAATCGTTTTATCACTTGACAAGGATCAGCCTAAGGCGATTTAATTTTCCAGCGAAAGTAAATGATATCTTTTCGCACACTGTTAAGACAAGCGATTGTCTAACGAAGTTGATGGAATGACTGTCCATTGTTCATTTCCGCATTGCGTTCGTAAGCCGTTCGAACGGCATTCTGGCTTATGATGGCGCCGGCAAGAAAACCAGAAAACTTGAAAACCAGATAACCAGATAACCTGATAGCCAGAAAACGTGATAACCGTAAAGATGTCGAGAAAACCCACAAGATCGTTTAAGAAGTTACTTTAGGGGGCACTTTATGATGTATCTGAAGAGGGTTCTTGGGATCACTGCGTTTGCGATGTGCGTGGCAGCGATCGCAGGAGCGCAGGAGAATGCAGCCATCACCGGCCAGGTGACCGACTCCACTGGAGCAGCAGTCCCGGGCGTGACCATCACAATTACGCAAGCAACTACTGGCGAATCCCGCACCACCGACTCGAGCGGTTCCGGTAACTATCAGGTTCCCGGTCTCGCCATCGGCACCTATAACCTCAAGGCCACGGCCAACGGATTCAAGACCTACAACAGAACGGGCATCGTAGTCAACGAAGCGGAGACCGTCCGTGCCGATGTGTCGTTGGAAGTAGGCGCGGCCAGCCAGACTGTTACCGTCCAGGCGAATGCGCTGCAGGTGCAATCGGAAACCAGCGAGGTCAGTAGCGTAATCACCGGGCAGCAGGTCCTGCAGCTCTCGACCAATGGGCGCAACGTCATGTCGCTGACCACTCTGGGCACCGGCGTTACCAATACCCTGCCCTCCTTCAACGGAGTTACGGCTCAGGCTAGCAGCGCCGAGATCAACTTCAACGGCAGCCGGTACGACCACAACAACTGGTTGATTGACGGCGGCGAAGTCTATGACCGCGGCAGCGGCGGCAAGCTGGACGTTGCAATCAGTCCGGACGCGTTGGCCGAGTTCAATGTTCTCGCCAGCAATTACACCCCTGACTACGGTATTAACTCGGGCGGCACCGTGGCGATGGTCATCAAGTCGGGATCGCGCGCCTTCCACGGCGGAGTGTGGGAGTTCAACCGCAACGATGCTTTCGACGCCGCGAATTACTTCTCGAAGCAGGCAGATCAGCCCACTCCCGAGCTTCGTCTGAATATCTTTGGCGGAAACATTGGCGGCCCGGTCTTCATCCCGCACGTCTATAACGAAGACCGCACCAAGACCTTCTTTTTCGTCAACGAAGAGTGGCGCAAGTACATCGCGGGAGCCTCTCCATCCGTCGTGAATACCATTCCTTCGGCGTACTTCCCCGTCGCCGGGCAGCCTTTGTCATACACACCATTAACCGTAAATTCGACGACCAAGCAGCCCGTTACGCTGATCGTTCCGGCCACAGCGGACCCGGCAAAGCTCGCACTGTATAGCGAGGACGGCCTGGTTGCGGGCAATCCGTTTCCCACCAGTTCCCCGAATGTCTATACCATTCCCGCCAACCTGATCGATCCCAACGCCGTGCTCTTCATGGGTACCGGCGCTATACCCCATCCCAATACCGCCAACGGCACGCAGGTTGTTTCCTCACCGAAGCAGCCGACGTACGTCCGTGAGGATGTGGTTCGCATCGACCACAACATCAATGATAAGCTGCACCTCTTCGGCCACTGGATTCATGACTCGGCGACACAGACGATCTTCCCGGACATGTGGAGCAATGACAGCTATTTGACCGCCGGCGACGTCTTCAGTAACCCGACCTGGGGTACGGTCATCAAGCTTACCCAGCAGCTCTCTCCAACCCTCCTGAATGAAACTGCCCTGAACGTAAATGGAAACACCATCGACATCACGCCGATTGCGGCGCCCGGTGCCTCCATAACGCAGCCTGACGGCTGGACCGCGGTGGGCATTTTCACCGGCAACAACGCCGGGAATCGCCTTCCATCGATAGACTTCTCCGGGGCGCCGAACACCAACTGGACTGTCAACTACTGGCCGTGGCGCAACTCCTACCTCAACTACCAGATCCGCGACGACCTGTCGTTGACCAAGGGAAGCCACGCCTTCAAGTTCGGCTTTGGCTACATGCGGAACGACAAGAACCAGCAGCAGCAGGCCGATACCCAGGGCGACTACACGTTCAGTCAGTCGAGTGCTGCTCAGGACGCGTACGCCAACTTCCTGCTGGGCTTTGCCAGCAGCTACCAGCAGCTTAACCAGCAGTCGATCTTCCATTGGCTGAACAATACGTACTCGATGTATGGGCAGGATAACTGGAAGGTTCTCCCACGGCTCACTCTCAACCTCGGTCTCCGCTGGGACCTTATGCCGCACGTGTATGAAAAGAACAACCGGACTTCGAACTTCATTCCGGGCGACTTCAACCCTGCGAACGCTCAGTCGCCAAGTGCTGCTAACGGGTCCCTGGATCCCACTGGCCCGGGCTTCAGCCAACCCCCCGGCGCGCCCGTGCCGTTCTATCTGAACGGCGTCCAGCTGGCGGGCGTTAACGGATTCCCCAGGGGCCTCGTGAAGAACTCGTACGGAACTGTCGGGCCGCGAGTTGGTTTTGCTTACGATCTGTTTGGGAACGGCAAGACGGTCATCCGCGGCGGATTCGGAATGTTCTTCGAGCGCGTACAGGGCAACGATATCTACGGCACGGACACGAACCCGCCGAATGCTTATCAGCCCAGTGTGAGCTCGATCTACTTCTCGAATCCGAATACCAGCAGTACCACCGGACAGACCGCTGCCGCTCCGTTTTTCCCTGGCAATTTCACCAACCTGGCGTATTACTACCCAAACCCCGGTACCAATCAGTTCAGCCTGGGAGTGCAGCACGAACTGGCTCCATCGATCGTCGTGATGGTCCAGTACGTCGGCTTGACCGCCTGGCACCAGAGCGATGAGCGCGGAATCAACACTCTGCCCCTGACAAATACCGACGCCGCTGATCCAACCAATCCCTTTTACGACAGGCAGGGTGTTGCCGGGCAATTGCCAGACCCAGCAAACCCAGGTAAGCTTTTGCCTGCGTTCAACTCAAATCGCTACCGGATGTATCAGGGGTTTGGCGGCATCACCCAGACAGAAAATATCACCAACAGCAACTACAACTCCTTCCAGGCCGGATTCCGCATGCAGAACAAGCATGGACTCACTCTTCAAATGTCCTATACCTGGTCGCACGAGATCGATATCCAGAGCGGCGATCTTACCTCCACCAACCAGCAGGGTTCCGGGGGACAGATCTCCGATCCATTCAATATCGAATACGACCGTGGCTCGGGAACCATCGATCGCCGGAATGTATTCACCGCAAACTACATTTACAATTTCCCCTTCTTCCTGCACTCCGAGAGCGCCCTTAAGCGCGCGCTGCTCGGCGGATGGCAGTTCTCCGGCATTACCACGGCCCAGAGCGGAAACCCGGTCAACGTCACCTATTCACCTGACACCCTTGGACTGGGCGGCACCACTACGAACCGTCCGGATTTCTCGTCGGCCGCGCGGAGCTATCCGAAGAAGCAGCTGGCATGGTTCAATACCTCGGCCTTCAGCGCTCCGCTCGCAGCGTGGGATGGCGGAACCAATCAGGGCTTCGGCAGCGCCCACAAAGACGCAGTGGTTGGCCCGGGTCTCTTTAACTGGAACCTTAGCCTCTTCAAGGATTTCCACATCACAGAGGGTATGGTCATCCAGCTTCGCGCCGAATCCTATAACACCTTCAACCACACCGAGTTCAACGGCATCGATACTGGATTCACCGATGGCAACTTCGGTCAGGTAACATCCACATACGATCCCCGCACCTTCCAGTTTGGCGGAAAATTCATGTTCTAAAAGTGCTGCATGCTGAACGCAGTGGGGCATCCGCTCCACTGCGTTTTTCTTTTTGTACGGGACGAATCCAGCCACCCGCATCCGGATTCCCGGATTATGGAATTCTGCCGATTTGCTCTGCGGCAAGCACCGAATTACTTTAATTACACGCTTCTTAAACTATGCGTTTTATATCTGGCATCTGTTTCCTTTTTCTTACCGCGGCGATGGCCGGCGCGCAGGACACTTCCACGAACCACGCCCTCGCGCTCGAACAACAGGGACAATGGAAGCAGGCCGAGGTCGCATGGCGCGAAGTGATCCAGCATGTTCCCGCAGACGGAGCAGCCTGGGCTCACCTGGGAGTAGCCCTCGCGCATGAAGAGGAGTATGCGCAGGCTGCAGACGCATACCGCAAGGCTCTGGCGCTCAAGGCCAATCTGCCCGGCGTCGAGTTAAACCTTGGCCTGGCTCTCTTCAAACAGGCGAAGCTTGACGAGGCGATCGGTCCGCTCAAGGCCGCGGTCGCAAAGTCTCCGGACAACATGCAAGCGCAGGTTCTTCTCGGCATGTGCTACTACGGAACCGCGCAATACCAGCAGGCCGTGCCCCATCTGAAAGCCGCAGTAGGCAGGACTCCCGATAATCTTCAATTGCGCACTGTGCTGGCACAAAGCTGCCTCTGGTCGGCGCACTACGACTGCGCCCTCGAGCAATATAAACAGATTCTCGTGCTCGCCCCGGAGTCCGCACAGGCCGATATGCTGGCCGGCGAGGCCCTCGACGGCTTGAACGACCCCGATGGCGCGATCCGTCAATTCGAGGCCGCGGTCAAAGCCTCTCCCAACGAGTCGAACGTGCACTTCGGACTGGGATATCTGCTCTGGAAACAGCGCTCCTTTGACGCCGCGGAAACGCAATTCAAGCTCGAACTCGCCAACGACCCGAATCACACACAGGCCCTGGCATATCTTGCCGATATAGAGATCAAACAGAATGACAACGCCGCCGCGCAGCCGCTACTGGAAAAGGCCGCCGGCCAGCCCGGCGCCCCGCGCATCGCGTTCGTTGACCTTGGCATCGTCTTCGCTGACCAGGGACACGAGGAGGACGCGATCGCAGCATTTCAGCGTGCGATTCAGATGGACCCGCTGCAGGTAGATGCACACTGGCGCCTGGCGCGCCTTTACGCTTCCATGGGACGCCAGCAGGAAGCCAAGGCCGAGTTTTCTAAAGCGAACGACCTTCACAAACAGCAAGATGAGCCATTAGCCACGCGATTGGCTGCGCCCCGCGCGAATTGAGTCGGACAACGCCGGCATAACGCTGGCTGACTAGTTTCATTGACTTCAACCTCCAGCACGGCGTGCGAAAGAGTGAAAGCCATGCGTCACGAGAAGCCAGGCTGAAAAGCGCCGCGACAGAAGTGTTGCGCAAAAGCCTCGCATTCTGCGAGCAGAATCCGTCCACGCGCAACCGGAAAACCTCAGCTTGAAGTTTTCCATCATGGCGTCGCGCCGATCTGATAGTTGAGGGTCGCGAGAGCGAGGCGGTACTGGTATTGCGCATTGGTGTTTCCGAT
>JABCZC010000124.1 GCA_013289875.1 Acidobacteriota bacterium
ACAGTACTGCAAGCACGGGGTCGCACGATGATAGTCCATCGCTGTCAACGAGACTCTGGCTTGCCAGCCTACTGCTCGACCTGCACTCTCTCACGCTGGATTTTAGAGCGACTTTTGGCGAAGCCACCAAAGACGAACACGCAGTAACTCCTGGCTTGCCAGCCCACAGACAGAAAACCCCTCCGTGCCAACATCGGGTCGGAGGGATTCTGTTCTCGTTTGTGTCAGACTGGCAAGGCAGTAGCTACCCGAAACACGGCGTCATGATGGCTTACCAGTTTCTCCGCACCCAACGCTTGAGCGTACCTGTCGGTAGCGGCCATCGACTTATGACCGGCTTGCGCCTGCACATCGCGGATAGGCATCCCCGACCGCAACAACACGGAGATAAAAGTCCTGCGAAAACGATGCAACGTGGCATCGTTGACACCGGCACGCTGCGCGAGTCGCTTCAGGCGTCCGAGTAATCCCGTGTTCGGTGTCTCGAATCCCTTGCCTACTCCCAGGATGAGACGGCGGTTCGGATATTGACGCTGCCATGCCATGAGACGCTCGTAGAGATCACTATGGATTGCAATCTTACGGTGTTCGTGTGTCTTCGTAGTGAACATGAATCGCGGCTTACTCTGGACAACGAGGACACGCGTGCTCAGGATGTCGCTGAACTCAACATGCATCAGTTCCCTTTCGCGGAGCCCGAGACCATACGCCATGCTGATAACCAGCGCCATATATGAGTCGGCGTGAGCCAACAGCTTTTCAATGTCTTCAGGCTCATAGATGGTTATCGGTGGCTGCTCGTAACGTGGTTTGCTATTCGCAGGGATGACTTCGTCGACATCGACCTTGGCAAACTTCAGGAAGACATGCAGGAGTTTGTGTTTGTTGAACACGGTACGCGGGACATTCCCCTTCTCAGCCAACCACCCGTGAAACCGCAAGACGTGATCCAGGGTGATGTGCTTCGCGCTCCGCACATCAGGACACGCCAGTTGGAAATCATTCAAGGCTTCACTGGCTTTCTTCGCTGCCTCACGTTTGCTCTTGTTCTCGTACCGGGTGATGAACTCTTTTATCTGACCCTTGAGCGTACTGCTCCCCATAAGCATGGGCATGGCACTATTATGCGTTGCGGCTCGTCTACGGGCAGCCTGAAGCGTTGTAGAGGCATCCCCTTTGACCTGCGTATAGACACGCTGACCGGAGCCGAGACGTTCACGTAGCATCATGCGTCCGCCAGGATACGTGGTGACGACTTCGGAGCGTTCCGCGTCCGGCGCTGGTATGTAGCGCCATCCGTTCGGGGTCTTGCAGTACCAGTACAGTGAAGGCTTGCGCCTATGACCTGTAGGAGTAGTGCGCAACAGCTTGCGCATCTTCTGAATGTGCTTGTTGTACTCGTTTGCCATACCCGAAGGATAGCGCCAGATAGGGTACTAAAGCAAATATGCGCAGGTATGAAAGCACGGAAAGCCGCATGGACAGCGGCTTTCGCGTATCGTATGGGAGCCAAAGCTCCCCGCAGGAGGAATGGATAGAGCGTTACTGCAACAGCTTGGTGACTTCCTGTTCCACGCTGTTGGCCTGGGCCAGAGCGCTGATGCCGGTCTGGCTGAGGATTTCGTACTTTGAAAGGTCTGAGGTCGCTTGGCCGTAGTCCGTCGCCTGAATGGAGTTCTGCGCTGAAAGAACGTTCTCCTGCTCGGTCGAATCCACGTTGGAGATGGCGTTCAGCGTATTGATCTGCGAGCCAACGTAACCGCGCTGCGCAGCCACGTCGGTAATGGCGGTGTTGGTGTCGGTCAGAGCCGTCTGCGCTGCCGTGGCGCTGGTGAGGACATCGGCGCTGAGATCCTCGCCCGTTCCCGGTGTATAGCTGATAGCGGTCCCGGTAGAAGCGATCACACCGCCCACGTCGCCGACGCTGGCCGAGGTCAGATCAGCGATAGTGAGCGCGTCGGTGGCTCCGCCGGTGGTGGTCGCGTCGCCGGAGTAGACGGTGACCGCGTTGCCGGAGAAGACGCTATTGCCATTGAAGGTGGTGGTTGTGCCGATGTTATTGATTTCGGCCGGGATTGACTGATATTCCTGGTTAGCTGCCGCATCCTGCGAGGTGCTCAGGGTGCCGTTCGAAGCTTCCGTCGCCAGTGTGATTCCGCGGTTCAGAAGATTGGTTACCTGGGAGAGCGCGCCGTCGGCGACCTGCAGAAGGCCAACACCCTGCGTGGCGTTATCGGCAGACTGCGTCAGAGCGGCGGAAGCCGCTCCCAGTCCGTCGGCGATGGAGAGGCCGGCCGCGTCGTCCGCGCCGGAGTTGATGCGCGAACCAGACGAGAGCTGTTCGAGCGTGTTCTGCAGGCTGGCCTGCGTCGAGTTCAGATTGTTCTCCGCGTAAACTGCTGCGATGTTGTTCAGGACACCCAAAGACATTTGATTTGCTCCCTTTACAAGTTGATCTGTGGATCGATCGATGGATTCCTGCTTAAGGCGCTTTACCGGCAGCGAAAGCGCGATGCTTAGGACCGGGTCGCCTGGCGGAAGGAACCGTCTGACACACCCCCTTCATCGGCGTGGGCAATGGCCTCTTTATTCGGCCGGAGCTGTTTGGCAAGCAGCGTGCGTGTCCTCAACCCGATTGCGCCGGGCCGGCCTTCGCATGGTGAAGCTCCATCAACCTTTCCCCGTCCCCGCCGATAGAGAGATCAGATCAACCTCAAGGCGAATACACGATGATCGAACTCACGCGCCTCAACGGGACCGCACTGGTTGTCAACAGCGACCTTATTCAACAGGCCGAGTCGTCGCCGGACACCACACTCACCCTCGTCACCGGGGAAAAGATCGTTGTTTGCGAAAGCACAGCCGAGGTAATCGGCCTGACAGTTGCCTATCGGGCGCGGCTGATGGGCGAGGCGGCGAAGGATTGCCCCGGAGGGCTGCTCCTTGCTTCGGGGAGTGTTCTGCGCGCCCTGGCGGCAGAGACGGCGCTCGGAACTCTCGACGAGATTGAACCGGATTCGGCTATGTCCTCGCGCAGGCGCTGAACAGAAAGGTAGAGCCGCGGGTGCGTGGATGAAAGCGATACCGATCCTGAGGTTGACGGAACGCAGGGGATAAAAACGCGATGGATACAAGCAGTCTTATTGGAATATTACTGGCATTGGCCGGGATTCTGGCCGGTCTGCTGCTCGAAGGCGGCCACATCGGCCAGATTCTGCAGCCCACTGCCGCCATGATCGTCCTGGGCGGCACATTTGGCGCAGTCATGCTTCAGTATCCGCTGGCGATTGTCGGGACTGCGACCAAACGGTTGTTTGGCGTCTTCTTTCACCGCGAGACCGGCAGTGAATCCTGTGTCAGGCAGCTGATTCACTTTGCCAACAAAGCGCGCCGCAGCGGGATTATCTCGCTCGATCAGGATTTGCAGTCCATTGAGGATCCCTTTCTCAAGCAGGCCGTCATGCTGGCCGTGGATGGAACCGAACCCAGCGAACTGCGCAAGATCATGGAGCTGCAGATTGAAAACCAATTCGAGCTGGAGGAGAAGATCCCTGCCGTCTTCGAATCCGCGGGCGGCTTCTCACCTACGATTGGCATCATCGGCGCGGTCATGGGTCTTATCCAGGTGATGCAGCATCTGGACCACATGGACGAGGTCGGCCGCGGCATTGCCGTCGCCTTTGTCGCCACCATCTATGGCGTCGGCGTCGCAAATATCTTCTTTCTGCCCGTAGCCGGCAAATTGCGCCTTCGCATCCGCGAACAACAGGTGCTGAAGGAGATGACGCTCGAGGGCGTCGTGTCAATCCTCGAGGGCATGAACCCTCGCATGATCGAGATCAAGCTCGAAAGCTTTCTTACGGCCCCTCGCGCCAAAGGCGCAGGTCCGGTTGAAGTGAAAAAAGGCGCGGCATGAAACGGCACAAACGGAAAATCCACGCCAATCACGAGCGGTGGCTGGTTTCGTATGCCGATTTCATCACACTGATGTTCGCTTTTTTTGTCGTGCTTTATGCCAGCTCGCAGACCGACATCAGAAAACAGGCCCAGGTCGCGCACGCCATCAACCAGGCCTTCAAATCTCTCGGACTGTTTCCGCCGGACAAGGCCGATCCGCGCGCGAAAAGCGTTGCCTCCTCTACCGACGAGCCGGTCACTCCGGTCAATATTGTGCTGGGCGACGAACTTTCTGCCTCGCCGTCAGCAGCTGTAAAAGCCGACTTCGAACGCATGCGGAAAGAGCTCGAGGCCAGGCTGTCGAACCAGATCGCCCAGCGTGTGGTCGCACTGCATATCGGGAGAGACGGTCTGGTCATCTCACTGCGCGAGGCCGGCTTTTATGACAGTGGTTCGACCAGCCCCCATCCGGGCTCGATCGGCAGTATCGACTCCATCGTCGCGATCCTGCGCCCCACCCCTTATGACATCCGCATCGAAGGCCATACCGACAACGTCCCCATTCATACCGGCCAATTCGCCTCCAACTGGGAGCTCTCGACGGCACGCGCCACCCGCATGGCCAGGCTTTTCATCGAGCGCTTCGACTTTCAGCCGGGACGTCTGGCGGCCGCCGGATACGCCGAATATCACCCGGTGACGGGAAACGACACGTCTGAGGGACGAGGTCAGAACCGCCGCGTCGACATTATCGTGCTGCCGTCTATCAATGGCGTGCCGCAAACGGAAGTGACAGCGGTTGCACACCCGGCTTCGGCGGGCCAAGGCGATCCTGCGGCAAAAGGAGCAGCGCATCCAACCGCCGCGCCTGTAGCTGCCTTGCACTGAAGATTATGATGGGAGAGAAATGTCTCCCGGATTCCCAGAAGAGAGTGCCAGCCTTGCGACGTCTAACGCGGAGCTCCGCTACCATGAGGCCGTCGATAGCCTCGCCGCGGGCGATCTCCCGGCCGCGATTGCCGGCTTTCGGGCGTGCCTTGCCGCCGATTCCGAGTATGCTGATGCTGCACATGGCCTGATCCACGCACTGAAGGATGCTGGACAGCTCGCCGATGCCGTCATCGCTGCGCGTGAACTCGTTGCCGCCCATCCGGAGGACGTTCTCGCCCATACCAGCCTCTCGATCCTCTATCAGCGCCAGGGAAATATCCTCGAAGCCGAAGCGGCGGCGACGCGCGCCAGGCTGCTGGGCTGGAAGAATCAGTTGCGCGAGCAGAAGGAAGCGGAAAGCCGGACATGAGGGGCGTCGCTTCCCGTGCCACACAATCCTCTGCTTCCGTCATGCCTGCGCGTCTTCGTGCCTTATACACACGATTGCTGGAGGCCTATGGCCCGCAGCAGTGGTGGCCGGCGAAGACGCCGCTCGAGGTGATCGTCGGCGCATATCTTACGCAGAACACTGCATGGACATCGGTGGAGAAATCTCTGCAGAATCTCGAAGGGCGCGGTTTACTCACTGTCGAGGGCCTGCGCGAGGTTTCGGAGGAGGAACTGCGCATCCATATTCGTCCTTCGGGATACATGACGCGCAAGGCAGCGGCTATCAAGGCATTCATCGCTTTGCTCGACAGCTACTACGGAGGATCGCTCGAAAAGCTGGCGGAGGAGGCGCCGGAGATCGTGCGCCCCCGGTTGCTTGAGCTGCCCGGAGTGGGGCCGGAGACCGCCGATGCCATCCTGCTCTATGCTCTCGGCCAGCCGGCCATGGTAGTCGACGAGTATCTGCGCCGTTTGGTCACGAGGCACGGTCTGCTGCCGGCCTCGGCCAGGTATATGGACATCCAGCAACTGGCTCTCGGCGCCTTCCAAGGCGACGATCCGGCGACACGCAGGCAGCATCACAACGAGTTCCATGCCGTTATCGTCGAGGTGGGCAAACGGCATTGTGGTCGCGTGGCCCGGTGCGAGGGCTGTCCGCTGGCCTACGACCTGCTCAACGCACCGATCGGATGACCACTCTCTACGTTGCCACCACGAACCCGGGCAAGCTGCGTGACTTCACCGCGGCGGCGGAAGCAGAAGGCATCGCCATTCAGCCGCTGCCCGGGCTTAAGGATATTCCGGCTCCGGCTGAGGACGAGCCTGACTTCGAGGGCAATGCGCGGGTGAAGGCGGTCCATTACAGCCGATATCTTCCCGGCGAGATTGTCCTCGCCGACGATTCCGGACTGGAAGTCGATGCGCTGGGCGGCGAACCGGGAGTCCGCTCGGCTCGCTATGCCGAGGATGCAGGCCTGGTGATCTATCCAGGGCTGAGTACCGATGAGCGGAACAACCTGTATCTGCTTGCCCAGCTCAAGGACATGCCTGGCGAGCGGCGCGAGGCACGATACAGGTGCGTTCTGGCCGCGGCACGGGAGGGAGAATGTCTCCTGACCGCCGAAGGCACCGTGGAGGGCGAAGTTCTTACAGTTCCCCGCGGCGGTGGAGGCTTTGGGTACGATCCTCTCTTCTATCTGTGTGAGCTCGGCAAGACCATGGCCGAGATCGACCTGGTGACGAAACACCGGCTGAGTCATCGCGGCAAGGCGTTGCGCGCTCTTGTTGCGAGAATGCGCGCGCGTCAGGGGTAATGTGACTCCCGCGGAGGTGGGTACCCCTCCCCCCGGGTTCTATCCTCTCGCCTGTAAATCGCACATTCTGCATCACTTTCATCCATGATCCCGCGGGCAGATCATTGATTCTAAAGACATTTGCAGTATGTCATTTATTTTGTATGACCTGCGGACGATCCTTCAAGGCAAACGACTTGCAACCTCGTCGTTCATTATAAAAGCCTTAGTCATATCTCAAACCTCTGCGCCAAAGCAAAAGGGATCGCCGTCAGGCGATCCCTTCTTCTGAATCTCTAATCCTATTTTAGCAGGTTGTGTGAAAATGTACGCCAAACTTCCAGGTTATAAACCGCGTGCCGGGTGTCGGGTCAATGTCCCGGATGACTCTACAGCACGGGGTCGTCGGTTCGCTCAATACCAGCGCATTTACCTACGAACCCTCCTTTTGCGCGGAAGCCGGAGCTCGATGAGTGCATTGCCCTGTTACCGTCAATCGAGAACGAAGTGTGAAATCATGTTTGACGGATACCATACCCTCTCATCGTTGAGCCGCGAGTTTCCGCGAAGGAGGATTCCGTGTTCAAGCGCACTCTTCAGTTGTTGCTGGCTGCTTGGCTGACCACAGGTACGTTGTGGGCGGCGAGCGATCCATTTGTCGGAAAATGGAAGCTCGACCCTTCCCAAAGCAAGGAAACCTACCAAATGAAGATCGAAGCCGCCGGCCCAAACAGGTACGTCTTCGACTTTGGCGGTGGTGGAACGGAGACGATTCTGGTGGACGGGACCGAACAGCCCGGCCACTCAGGAACCACCCTGTCGGTTACCCCCGTCGAGCCCAATACTTGGAAGCTCGTCCGCAAGAAGGACGGTTACACAGTAATGACGGCCATCTTCAAGCTTTCAGCGGACGCCAGGACGCTCACCGACAACTTCACGGCCTCCCGGCCCGATGGGTGGACATTCAGCATCGATTACGTGTTCACGCGAACGGCAGGGAGCTCGGGTTTCGCGGGTAGGTGGGAAAGTTCGCACGAGAAGGTAAATTCAGTCTACGAACTTGAGATTCAGCCTTACCAGGGGGACGGCCTCGCACTCTTGCTTCCTGCGGAACATTCCGCCAGAAAGATGAAATTCGACGGGAAAGATTATCCGGTCCAGGGCGCCGAGGTTGCGCCGGGCTCCGCGTCGTCGGGACGCCGGGTGAACGACCATACTCTGGAAATAACCGACAAGATCAACGGCAAGACCACAGACACGCAGCGGATCACGCTTTCTCCCGACCTGAACACGTTGACGATGACCGTTCAGCAGGCGGGTCACAGCAAGCCGGACACATTGGTGTTCAACCGGGAATAGAAGAAGGCGTTGGTGACGTTTTACCAGGGCGCGATTCTGAGTCAGCGCATAATCGCCAATGCACTCATCGAGGCCCGCTGCGTCATTGGTGGATCACCGGCATTCCGGAAGGTTCGGGGATTGGGTGGTAATATCCGTGTTGCCGACGTCCATGTAAGTCATTTGTCAAGCGGAGGCACGGGTGTTCTGGGCGCGCTCGTGAGAGCGCGCAAGCCTACAGTTCTGGGATGTTCAGCACGCAAGAG
>JABCZC010000125.1 GCA_013289875.1 Acidobacteriota bacterium
ACGAGGTGCCGAAGAGGAGCTGCTGAAGATGATCTACCACTTCGCGCAACTGTTGCGGGTCGAGCGGCGGCAGGTCTACAACTACATCGGCCACCCATCCGTCAACTCCAATGCGCTCTGCTCTAATCGTTGCATGACTCAAAGCGGGATCAAGGTCCCTGATCTGCTGGAGCGTGACCGAAGGTGGCGGCTCAGAGATGATGAGAGTGCGGTGATCATCAGACAGGGCAATTGTTTGAATGTGGTACGGATAAGCAGCGCGGAAGTGCTCCCAGTCTTGAGCTTGCAATGATAACCCTTCGATCGCGAAGAGCACCACGAAAAGAAATACAAACTGACGTACAAGCCTCATAACCCCTCCTTAGGCCGCACCCAGGTTCTGGTTGGCGTATCCCCATCGGGCGCGGAAACAGCCTTTGCCTTGCGGAGGGCCTGGGTAGCTGCCTGCTATGCGTTCGGAATATGCAAGCTCCATGCCAAAGATTCACCGCGATCCGAAGGGTCTCCCGTCTGTACTTCGCCCCTGTTTTTCAATCAAATACAGCCGTGTGCGTATCCGTAGATCAAGCTCTGTGCGGCGCGTTCGGTATCTGATCGGATACCCGCGGGTAACCGCCAGGGTCCCTGGCTGGACAAGCAGTCTCTTGGCGAGCCATTTCTCATCTCGCACAAGGACATGCCGAGGGATCCTATGCAAATCTCGTAAAAATGAACAGGGCTCATTGTGTTTTCCAGGGATTAGAGAATTAGAGATTAGCAAACAGGGATGCGAGTAAAGACAGCAGTTGACCCTAGCTCTCCTGAAACAGAATTAGGCCACGGCTGAAGAGGGTTCGAGTGTGACTCTGTGGCCGAGTCGAGTCAGACGTTTGACCAGATATAGCGTCAGCTTTTCGTGGTTGAGTTGGTCGAAATAGTGCACTCCCAAGTCCTCGAAATGACATTTGCGCTGGAGCAGATAGTAGCAAACCACAAGCAGAGCGTGGCTGACGGCGACGATCGCTCGCTTCCGCCCACGGTGGGCAGCAATGCGTTGAAAGTAGGCGGCGAAGTAGCTGTTCTTGCAGCGGGAGGAACACCAGGCGCTCTGGCACAGTTTCTGCCGGAGCCATCGGCTGCCTTTTCGCGTCTTGCCACTGAGGCGCTTGCCTCCGCTTTCGTTGTTTCCAGGACAAACTCCTGCCCAGGAGGCTAGGTGGTTGGCCGAAGGAAACTGGTTCATATTGATTCCGATTTCAGCGATCACCGCCCAAGCCGTAGTCCGGTCGAAACCTGGGATCTCTGCCAGCAGGGAGACGGCTTCTTCAAAGGGCGCATTCTGTTTTTCCATTTCTGCTTCCAGTTGCGCAATCTGGGCATCAATGAAATCAACCCGCGCCAGCTGTTGTTGCAAACGAAAACGATGTATGGTGCGCACTCGTCCCCGTAGTGCCTCCACCAATTGAGGGATCTTGAGACGCAATTGTCCCTGGGCCAAATCCGCCAACCCTTGCGGGTCTTGGTTGCCTGCAATCATGGCCGTAAGCATGGCCCGGCCACTCTTTCCCAGGACATCGCTGGCCACGGACCCCAATTTGATGTTGGCGTCCTCCAGGATCTTTTGGATGCGGTTCTTCAGGCGGGATCGCTCGGCCACCAGACTGGTACGATCCCGGCTGAGTTCGCGCAAATCTCGCAGCACCGTGTCAGGCACGAAGCTCGGCTTCAGCAGTCCGTGCTGCATCAACTGAGCAATCCACTCACTGTCCTTTACGTCCGTCTTTCGTCCCGGTACGTTCTTGATATGTGTGGCATTGGCCAGCAGCAGCTCAAACCGTCCTTCTAAAAGATTCCAGATCGGTCGCCAGTAAACGCCAGTGGATTCCATCGCCACATGAGTAATGCCCAATTCTTGCAACCAGTCCCCACAACGCAAAATCTCGGCAGTCGTGGTGCCGAACTCGCGTATTTGCTTTTGCTCCTTTCGCCCCGACTCACGGATGAGGACACAAACCGTGATGCTTTTCTTGTGAATGTCGATTCCGCTGCAGTGTGGATACAACACGTCCATGCTTCTCTCTCCTCTGCAGTAGCGGAAGAGACACCTGAATCACAATAGTCTCTCCTACGTGCTCCGCATCCAGGATGCGAGCTACAGTTCGTTGTTCATAACGGTGTCCGGGTTAAACTAAGTCCGCGGGTTCTGGTGACTCCACTGCTAGACAACCTCTCCAACCGCTACTGCAGCTCCGAACGATAGACCCCCTTAGGCCGCCCGCACAAGCCACCATCTCTCCTCGTTTCATGGTTCGTTGTGCCAGAAGGGCATGAAAAACTAAGCTAGTTCTAAAACGTGAAAAGCGCACTGCCATACTCGTAAAATTATGCTCGACAACTGCCATCAACTCCACTGCATGCTGCTGCTGCGGAAACGCATGCAGGAACCCCGAGCTATACTGCTCGGCGCGATCGCAAACGGCAGCCAAGGGAGCGAGAATATTCTCACTTTACAAAAATGTCTACGCTCATTGACGGACTTTCCGACGGCAAGCTCAGTCGCGGAGGAATCACTGCTCGGCGAATAATCAAGAAGTGCAAGTACCAGCGTTAAAGCTCCTACGCAGGAAACGGATGCCAGCAGGGACTATTCATCCCGGCCGATTTTCGTAAGATCCATGATCCTGCCTGCGGTTGAACACGAGATCGGCAACATCGGTGCGGCAGCGTACTTTGGAGCGGTAACGGTCCGGATTGGACTGTGCCCTATAACAGAAGAAGCGGCGATGGGTGGTTTCTCAGGCGTGCGGTCGCTCGCTCCCGTATCACTGGCAAACCGGAATGTAAGCCGAAGGTGAGCACACCGGCTGAAATTGATTTATGAGATAGGTTCTAGATAAAACTTGATGGGCTTGGATCCTTCTCGCGGTGTGCCTTGACATTCCGGGTTTTCGCGTTTGGGGGCGCCGATCGTCATTACGCGTTACCACGAGGCAAGTCCCACTGCGAATGACGGTGCGCCAGGCCTAAATGCCAGAAGTCAATTGGCCGCTGACATTTACCTGAACTTATAAGTTGCGCCGAGAGCGATACCCTGTATCGATGCGTTGAATACATTTTCGTTGTTGCCATAGTGAGCGGTGAGGGATCGCCAGCCCCCTTGTAACGATAATTTCGGCTTGATTTGATAACTCAGGAGACCAGCTACCTGGTAGTCCAGGGTTGCACCGCCCTCCCCGGCATCGCCGAGTACGTCGACGGATGCCTTGGAGCCAAGAGGAAAACTGAATCTGCCGCCCAAGACGAAATCTGTCCAGGTTAGCCCCTTGTAAAGGTTATTGCCGTTAATTATCGGTACCAGATCGAGCGTCGTTCCCGCATGCCAGATGCGGGGCCCCGGCGGTACCGAAAATCTTGACCTTAGGATTATTCACCAGCAGGTAGTTGACTTTGGGGGTGACGATGCTCATGTTGAGTGTGGCCCGCACAGAATAATCAGGTACAAACGGAATCGCTCTACTGTCTCTGAGCCTCATCCAGATGAAATCGACAGGCGCCGAAAAGCGATTGTAGGTAGGTGTGAACACACCCAGGAATCCACCTCTGAAATTCGAAAAGATATCGCCTGCGGTTACGTGGACGCTCGCGTCGAATCCGCGAATACCTACCGTTCCATGTATTCCCGGAATCCAGATATACCCAGTGCCGTAGAAGTGCCATTTCGAATCAGACAGGTCGGAGCTTGCGAATAAGGTGCCGGACGGCGTCTGCGGAGCAGTTGCTTTTTGCGGCGCGGAAGTGCTCTCTGTCTGGTCAGGCGAGACAAGATCGGCGGATTGTTGAGCCATCGCAGACGCGCACAGCGCTAGGATCAGCGAACCTAATTCATCATTTCTCCTTTTCGCTCCGGGGACGTCACTCGTCCTAGGTGCCGGCAATACCCTTGTTCTGCAATACCCGCACTACGACGCGCCGGTTTTCAGCCTGTCCCTCCGCCGTTGTGTCAGGAGCTACCTGCCTGCTGGTGCCCATCGCGCCAGGAGCAAGGACGTTTGTTAAAGGAATGCCGCAACTCTGTTCCAGGAAATCGGTGACGTTGGCCGCACGCTCCTGGCTCAGCTTCTGGTTCAAGGCTGCCGAGCCCACGGCGGATGCGTAGCCCTTTACCTGAATCACATAGCCGGTGACCGTCTTCGCCTTCTGGCACAGCGCCAGCAATTGAGGCTGATACTGCGGGTCAACCGCGACCTTGCCGTTTCCGAATAAGACCGTGGCCTCGTCCCAGATGTTGTAGTCACCCAGCTCGCCAAAACGCTTGTTAACCGCCGCGATGGCCGCCTTGTTCGCCGCAATCTTCGCCGCGTCAGCCGCTTCCGCTGCCTGCTCCTGCTGAAGTTTGGCCTGCTGCACCTCGAGCTGCTCTTGCTGCTGCGCCAGTTGCTGCTGCTGCTCCTGCTGCTGCTGCTCCACAGGGGCCACGCCCGCTTGAATGTCGGTAGCGGTTTGCAGATTCTTGCCATTGAACGTAACCCTGTCCGCCACCAACTGGTTCTGGGCGTTGTAGCTTCCCTGCACCTGGACCTGAAGCCCAGGCACCAGAACGGTCACGCCCATCTGTTTCCTGCGAGCATGGAAGACGCCCGATACATCTTCCACTTCGGTGCCGTCGTTGAGAACGACGACCACGTTTCCCATGTCCTGAGTCTGGACAGTCATGGAGGGCCCGTTGCGTCCATTGATCACACCCTGGATCTTGTTCTGCGCCGCGGCAATACCCGAAAGCAGCAGAACCATTGCCAATGACGCTGCCGTGAGTAATACGATTCTCGTAATCTTTGTTTCCTTCATCATCGTGCTCCCTTGTAGTTGCCTCGTGGTGGTCTTGGCCATTCACTATTGCTCGAAAGCGAAGATCCGCGTCCAGTCGTTCTTCATACTGATAACGGTCCAGCCTTTCGAGCTACCTTCGTCATAGAGCGCCGGGTGAAAGTGCCGACCTTGGTGTCGGGGAGGCCCTGGGTCGGTCCGTTGGCATATTCACGCTGCGCGTCGTCGTGCAATACGAGCATGGCGAGCCTCTCGCCGTCGCCCGCCCTTTGTGTATTCCAGCATCTGCCGGTCGCCCGTTGAATTGCCGAAAGCTGCATAAGGCTGGCGTCCGATCATCAGGTGGATACCTTCCGGTTTGCCGGCGTTATTGTCGTTCAGGAGCAACTTCGGCTCCTTGGTAAGAAACGGGTGGCCGCTCTTGTCGTAGCCGTAGGTTGTACCACCGACGGTACCGACGACCTGCTCAGGTGGAATGCCATAAACTTCTTCGGCGTATACCCGGACGAAATCCTGACCGCCTCCAGTAACGATGTAGGTCTTATAGCCATTGGCGCGCAGATACGTTAGCAGCTCAATCATCGGCAGATAGGTGAGCTCTGTGTACAGCCTTTTCCAGCGCGGATCGCGGGCTGTTCCGAGCCACTCTTTGGCCTGAGCTCCGAAGTCGTCGACACTCATGCCGGTGAGTGTGGCAGCGAGAATCTTGAAGAGGTCGTCCATCGGCAGCTTCGCGATGGCTCCGCGGTTGTCCGCCAATACTGTCTTGAAAGGCTCAACGCTGGCGAGCTCCGGTTTCGCCTTCACAACTGTGGGTACCCGACCGAAGCAATAAACCACCTGACTGTACATGGGGTGTTCCACCCAGAGCGTGCCAGCCTGGTCGAAGGTGGCGATTCGCTGCTCGGGCGGGACAAATTTTGGACTCGAGGAATCGGTAGTGGTGTGAACAAAGCGCAGAATTGCCTTCCTGGCTGGTCCGTCGTTCCAGGAAGGCAATGGGCCCCGATCCTGCGAGTATGCTTTTGGCGGAAGAGCAAATTCTACATCTGCGGTCAGAAGGCTCGCGGTGGTAGCCGTTAGCCCCATTTTCAGCAGTTGACGTCTGGACAATCCTTCATCTGAAAGTTTTTTCATAAATGGGTTCATTTTCCGCCTCTGAAGAAATAGCGCTTGGTCACATCAGGGTCTTTTCTGCACTAACCTTCGGCTTCGTTTTCCGAGCTCCTCCTTTTTTGCGGCCCCTGAGCTTATTGGGTTGCCACAGTGTGTGGTTTGGCAGTGTCTTTCTTGGCGGCGATCTTTTCCGCGGTAGAAACTGGGAAGTCAATCGAGGTACCGTTGGAAGTGGACAGACCCTCCAAGTAATCCGTATTCCCGTACCGATTAAAAAGTAGCTCGGGCTTCCCGCTTGATGTCTTTGTAGATGGTCGGGAGTCCAGCATTACGGTGTGCGTGCCTGCCTTATTTTGAAGAATCTGGGCATCAGGCTCACCCTGCATCTGTCTTAGCTCGTAGGTTCCTGCAGGTAACTTCGCATTTCCTGCATAGAAGCTGGAAGACATATTGAAGGTTACTTTGGTCTGCGCCATTGCTGGCAAAGAACTGACTAGCGCAGTAATACTTGCTGCCAACGCGAATACTGTTAACTTTTTCATTGGTAACTCCTTTCCTAATTCGTAATGGTGTGTTTCCTTCGAGTGATAGAGTGGTCTACATCATGGTCCTTTGCACTACCCTCCACTCAGTTTCCTGAATTTCCTGCGTTTGCCAGTTGGGTCATAACCTGGTTCGAGGTTGAAGCTGGCGGGTCGCTGTCGAGGAGGAAACTGCTTAAAGCTACTCAGCCAGCCAGTCACATAAGCTTGCGCCGGAACGAGCAGATATATGCGATCAATCCTCCAATGCGAGTAGTCAATCCCCTCGCATTCGGTCCTCTCGAACGGATCGGCGTGTAAGCCGAAGAGCTTCGGGACGCGCAGGGCAACGCTCTCTCCACAATTCATATCTTTCCCCTTTCCAATCGAATCCGGTTGGCCGCCGACGAGGAGGACAATCGATCCATTGCAGCCTCAGTAAGGGATGAAGGTAGGGCACATACTCCAGAGCCACAACTGTCACTTGGGACAGGGCAGTCAGAAAAAAGGCAAAAAGCTAGAACGCATTTCGCGGTGTGCCCTCCATACTTTTTGGGGATCTTATCGGGACGGCCAATCTTCACGAGCCTAACTTATAGGAGTTCCTTGTTAGTCAGGCGGGCATCAGCATCTTGATTTGACACCCGAGAACTAGAACGAGGCTTCGACTCCGGCGACCGAACTTTTTTTGACTTCAAGTGAGTTTTCAGTCCGCCTCGCTGCAGAAAGTCGAGTGACTGTTGAATCCGCCTTGCGCGCGCATCTCGAGTCGACATCTTATTTGCACAACGAAGAAAGGCGTGTTCATTCGGTAGCCCATCGACTGTGATGTGAGGCTAGTTGAACACACCTATCGAATCAGAAAGGCAACTCACACCTCCAGTTTTAAGTTTACCGTCGATTGTCGCCTCATCCCCTGTTACATCGCCGAACCTTCTTCGATGCCTTTGTTCACAATAACCTTCACATCGACACGCTGATTAATGTCGCGCCCTTCGGAGGTTTGGTTGCTGACGGCCGGATGGCTGGCGCCGTATCCTGCAGGTACGAGAAGGCGCCTCATCGGTACATTCGCAGAATCACGGAGGTAGTTCGCCACAACGGTGGCCCGTTCGTCGCTGATCTTTAGATTCTCCGCCTTTGTCCCCGTGCTCGAGGCGTAGCCAGCGATCTCAATCACGTAATTCTGGATGGCTGCTGCGTCGCTCGCCAGTTTGCTAAGAGCGGCCTTGTCTGCATCGGATAATGTGGCTTGCCTTGTGTTAAAAAACAGGTCTGCCTCCCCTACCGTTTTGTAGTCGGCAAGATCGGAAACGCGCTTATTCAGGAGCGTAACTGCCTGGGCATCAGTAAGGGCAATAGTGCCCGCAGTAGCAGCCGCTTGACCGGGCCTGGTTTGCCGATATCTGGGCCGCGTCAGCCGACACTTGTGCGACGTTCGCCGAAGTCTGCGCCTGGTTTGCCGCGACTACGCCCTGATTCGCCGTTGCCTGCGCATGCGTGACTGCAGCCTGGTTAGCCTGGATCTGCTGTTCCTCAGCCACTTCAATTGCAAACACGTT
>JABCZC010000126.1 GCA_013289875.1 Acidobacteriota bacterium
TCGCCGAATCCATGGCTGTCATGCGCGTCGCCTGCTCGGCGGCCACCGATTCCAGGAACGCGTGGTTCAACTGGACGGCGAGATAACTTGGGAGCATGGCCTCGAAGATTTCCCGCGGAGATTGCTCATAAATGTAATCCACTTCCGCAGTGCCGAACTTCTTTGCTTCGTCCTCATACTGCTGGATACTGGCTTCTAGCTCGCCGGGCAGAAGGCTGACGCCGGCCGTCATTGCTGCGCGAGCCGCTTCTGCGCGCTCCTCGATCGACATCTGCTGGGTTTCCACGATGTCATGCTTGCCAAAATCAATGATCGGCAGGATGCGTTCGACGACGACACGCTGTGCGATTACCGACTTGAATTCGTTGTAGACGAGATAAACGGAGTCAATCTCCTCGTGAATATAACGGGCAGCAATGTCCTCGGCCAGATCGCGAACCCGGTCGAACTCCACCTTATCGAGCAGCCCGGGGTGATCGCCGATGACCTCGACGCGGCCTGACCGTTCATGCCGCTCGGGGCGCTGATTCTCCGTCTCGCCGTTTTGTTCGGCGAAGCTGGCGATCGGATAGCGCCGCCGGAAAAGATCGCGGCCCTTGCGGCCTATGGGTTCGACATCAATCTGCTTGTCGCTCTTGTGATCCAGGAACTGCAGCGTCGCCTTGATGATGTTCGCATTGAAGGCCCCGGCAAAACCCTTGTCGCCGGAGACCACAACGACCAGCACGCGTTCCTCTTCGCGCCTCTTGAGCCGAGGATGGATCAGATCGCCCGTGTCGTCGTAAAGATCGATGCGCCGCTTCATCGACTCCAGCACGCTGGCCAGCATGGCCACATAGGGCCGCGATGAGATGGCACGCTCCTGCGCGCGACGAAGCTTCGCGGCCGCGATCATCTTCATGGCCCTGGTGATCTGGCGCGTGCTCTTGACGCTGCGAATGCGCCGCCGTAAATCGAGGATGCTCGCCATGCTCTAGGCCTGTTTCGGCGCTCCCCCTGTTTTGGCGTCCTCGTGCTCGGCAAGGAAGTTTGCCTTGTACTCATCGAGCGCGGCGCCGATCCGCTTCTTGAGATCGTCGTCCAAAGCCTTTTTCGTGGCGATGTCGTTCAACAGCGCGGTTTGACCGGAGTCTAGGTACTTATAGAGACCATCCTCGAACGCATGGATGCTTTCCACCTTAATGTTATCCAGGAAGCCCTGCGTTCCGGCGTACAGAATGATGACCTGCTTTTCGGCGGTAAGCGGGTGGAACTGGGGCTGCTTCAGCAGTTCCGTCAAGCGCTTGCCACGATTCAGCTGGTTCTGGGTGATCTTGTCGAGATCGCTGCCGAATTGCGAAAACGCGGCCAGCTCGCGATACTGCGCCAGGTCCAGCTTGAGCGTCGAACCCACTTGCTTGATGGCCTTGATCGCCGCCGAGAATCCTACGCGCGATACGGAAAGCCCCACGTTTACCGCTGGACGAACGCCGGAGTTGAACAAGTCTGTTTCAAGGAAAATCTGCCCATCGGTGATCGAGATCACATTGGTCGGGATATAGGCAGAAACGTCGCCCGCCTGCGTCTCGATAATCGGCAACGCGGTCAGGGATCCGGCGCCTTCTTCGTCGTTCAGCTTGCAGGCGCGCTCGAGCAGCCGCGAGTGGAGATAAAACACGTCGCCCGGATAGGCCTCGCGTCCCGGCGGACGGCGCAACAGCAGCGAAATTTCGCGATAGGCCACTGCGTGCTTGGAAAGATCGTCGAAAATGACCAGGGCATGCTTGCTGTTGTCGCGAAAATACTCGGCCATCGCTGTCGCCGCGTAGGGCGCGAGATACAAGAGCGGAGCTGGCTCCGATGCCGATGCCGCGACCACGATGCTGTAGTCCATGGCGCCGTGCTCGGTGAGCGTTTGCACGATCTGCGCGATCGACGAGCGCTTCTGCCCGATCGCGCAATAGACGCAGATCAGGTCCTTTCCCTTGCTGTTGATGATGGTGTCGAGGCAGATGGCGGTCTTGCCCGTCTGGCGGTCGCCGATAATCAGCTCGCGCTGTCCGCGCCCAATCGGAATCATCGAATCGATAGCCTTCAGGCCGGTCATCATGGGCTCGCGTACCGGCTGCCGCGAGACCACGCCTGGCGCCAGCCGCTCCACGGGCAGGACCTCTTTTGTCGCGATCGGCCCTTTGTCGTCGATCGGCTGGCCGAGCGAATTCACTACGCGGCCAATCATCGCATCGCCCACGGGCACGCTGAGAATCTTCCCCGAGCGCTTGACCTGGTCCCCCTCGCGAAGCTCCGTGTACTCGCCCATCAGCACCGCGCCTACCTGGTCTTCTTCCAGGTTCATGGCCAGTCCTGCGACGCCGTGCGGAAAGTCCAGCAGTTCGCCGGCCATCACCTTGTCCAGGCCATGCAGGCGCGCAATGCCGTCACCCAGCGAGATGATCGTGCCAACTTCATCCACGCGGATCTTCGTGTCGTAATTTTCGATCTGCTCCTTCAGGAGCTGTGTAATTTCATCTGCGTTTATTTGAGCCATGCTTCACTTTTCTAACAGGGTCTTTTCAATCTTGAGTTCGGTTACGGCGCCGGCGGCCTGTCAACGCTAGCTGGCCGCCAGTTGCTCCTTGAGCCGGTCCAGCTGGCCGCGTATCGATCCGTCATACACGGTACTGCCTATACGGACGATCACGCCACCGATTAACGATGAATCTTCGCGAAAGTTGGCGATAACCCGTCCATTTGCCAGGGCGGCAACCTGCGCTTCCACGGTTTGCCGTTCTGCGTCATCCAGCCTGCGCGCCGTGGTTATTTCCACGTCATGAATCCCCCGCCGCTGGTTCATTTCGCGGCCAAACGAGGCCACGATTTCATCGAACCCATGCAGCCGGTCGTGTTCGATCAGCACCGCGATAAAGTTCCGCGCCTGCCGCATCATCTGCAACCGTGTGTTCAGCTTGTCCAGAATCGCGACCTTTTCTTCCACCGGAAACGTAGGATCCAGCAATATTTCCCGGAGGCCTGCGCTTTCGTGCCAAGCAGCGGCAAAATCGCCGAGCTGACTCTGAACGTCCACCGCATCGAGATGCGCCTCCGCAACAACATCGGCGAGGGCACGTGCATAAGGGGCAGCAAAGGACGGCATCAGTTCCGCTCCCCTTTCAGATTCTCGCCAAAGGTGTGAATCAGCACACGGTCACCGTCGGCGCCCAGGCGAATTGCCTGCCGCGCACGATCGACTGCCAGTTCGGCGGCGAATTTCTTGAGTTCGCGCTGCGCTGTTGCGCCGGCCGCCTCAATCTCCTGCTCCGCGGAGGCGACAATGCGCTGGCGCTCTGCTTCGAGCGACTCATGAATGCGCTTTTCGTCGTTGACGCTGTCCCGCTCCGTCTGCTCGCGGATGGCCTCAATCTCGATGCCCAGCTTCGACAGCCGCTCTTCGACGACCGCCAGGCGTTCGTTGGCCTCAGCTGCCGCCAGCCGCGCGTCCAGCAATTGCTTCTGAAGATTTTCGTTGCGCTTCCGAAACGCCTTGGGAACAAAGCGGAACAAGAACCAGAGAATGATTGCGATCAGAATACTGGAGTTCAGAATCTCGAAGATCCGGGCGGTCGTTTCGACGCTGAGGTGAAGGGCATGCGCCAGTGATTCCACCGACGGCGAATGGCGGAATGCTTCCATCTGAGCGTGGGTCTCAGGCTCGTCCATGTGCTCGCCCGAGGAAGCAGGCTCTGCGGCCGGCTGAGCGGAGTTCGCCTGCACGAGAGCCCTGGCCGGCACACACAATAAGAACATCAATGGAAGGACCAGCGCGAGCGGCGTGATCCAGGCTTTCAGAATCGGCTTCAACGGGCTCCCTCCATGCTTGCCGTTTCCGGGGGAAGAATGGCTTTCAAAATCTGCCCTGCAAGCTGGTCGGCAGAGGCTTCAATCTGATGCCGGGCAGCGGCTGCTTCTGCTTCGATCGCCCTGCGAGCGGCCGCTACGCGCTCTCGCGCTGCCTCGCGCGCACTGGCCAGGGCTCTTTCCCGCTGGGCATTCCACTCCTGCATTCGCTGCTCGCGGCGATGGAATATCTCCGCGCGCGCGGCGCGCAGTTTCGCCTCGTACTCCTGACTCTTGGCATCGGCTGCGGCAATCGCGGCGCGTGCCTTCTCGACCGCGCCCATGGTCCGCTCGCGCCGTTCTGCCAGCATACGCATCAGCGGGCCGTACAGCACGAAACGATAGGCAAACACCAGTATCACAAATAGGACGATGGTCGGCACAGAGCCGAGCGCAAGATCGCCAATTTGACGCAGCAGTTCATCTATCATGATTGAGCCGACGGTTGAGGTTGGAAGCTGGTGGAAAGGTAAGCGGAACCTTTGGTTGTAGCAGACGTTAAAATGCGATGTCAACGCGCGGCACGCACGCTCAACGCATTCCCCAAAAATAGGCTCAGAAAAATGGCTTTGAAATAACTTGACTCGCCGTCACACCGGCGTACACTCAGAGTATCACCTATGACCCGGTCCAGGGTCCAATGGGCCGGATGTTTGGGACCTACCTCTGCTCCCCTATATCCGGCCCATTTCTGCGTCTGCCAGCTACACCTGATACCGCCTGTAACGCCCAAGCAACGAAGCCGGCCCGGCCACCGTCATCGCCACGGAATTCCCCACAAACTCCCGCTCCCGGATCAGAGCCCCTGCGCCCAGCGCAGCAAGCACGTCGCCCTGAGACTGAGGAATCTCGAAGCGCTGTTCGACGATCGGATCGGCCACCAGGGCAGCGTCGATATGGGCCAACAGCTTGTCGATGCCACAGCCGAGCCTGGCGGAGACGGCGACCGCCCCGCCGGCCTCCAGCGCGGCCCTTTCGTCCGGGGGCAGCAGGTCGATCTTGTTCAGCACCTCAATGCGGGGCTTGGATAGCACCTCCAGCTCTGCCAGCACCTTCTCCACCTCCGCTTTGTGCTCCTCCTGCATTGGGCTGGAGCAGTCGCGGAGATGCACCAGCACTTCGGCCTTCTGCACCTCTTCGAGTGTCGCGCGGAACGACGTGACCAAAGTGTGGGGCAGATTGCGGATAAAGCCCACCGTGTCCGACAAAAGCACCTTCCGACGGCTGGGCAGAATGATGGCCTTGAGTTTGGGGTCGAGTGTGGCAAACATGCGCGCCGATTCGAGCACCCCGGCTTTGGTCATGGCATTGAATAGCGTGCTCTTGCCGGCGTTCGTATATCCCACCAGAGCTACCGCCGGTACCGGAACGCCTTCGCGCCTCTGCCGCTGCTGTGTCCGAATGCGGCGCACACCTTCGATCTCCTGCTTCAGTTGCAACAGCCTGCGCTGAATCCTGCGGCGGTCGGTTTCGAGTTGCGTCTCGCCCGGGCCGCGTGTGCCGATGCCGCCTCCCAGCTGAGACATCGATGCGCCCCGTCCCGTGAGCCGCGGCAGCATGTATTCCAACTGGGCAAGCTCCACCTGCAACTGGCCTTCACGCGTGCGTGCATGACGGGCAAAAATATCCAGGATCAGCTGCGTGCGATCCACCACCCGGCAGGGCAGCGCGTTTTCCAGGTTGCGGAGCTGTGTCGGGGTCAGGTCGTGATCGAAGAGAATTACATCAGCGTTGGAGGAAGCGGCAATGCCTTCCAGCTCCTCCACCTTGCCGCTGCCAATCAGGGTCGCCGGATCGGCCTTCGGTCGGCGCTGGACAATCTCCGCCGCAATCTCGGCCCCGGCTGATATCACCAACTCGCGGAATTCTTCGAGCGAAGCTTCCATGCCGAATGAAGCACTGGGAGCAGACTCAGCCATCTCGCCTTCACCGGAGGTGGCCAGCGCGGCTTCACGAGCCAATGCCGCCGTGCGCGTCAGCTGACGCCGCTGGGCCGTGAAGTCGACGGAGACCAGAAGGGCGCGTTCGGCGGACTGGTTGACGGTATTCAATACGATGACAAAAGCCTATTTCATTGCGCACGCTGCAGCAGGCATAGGCGAAGGTCGGCGGAAGGATGATCGCCTCGCGCCTGCGAAGCCGCTACGCATTTTATCCGCAAGAAAACCTTATCCAGCGCGAAAACCCGCTCAGGATGGCGCTCATCCAGGCTTCGCGCTCAGGAGTTCGCGAGTTCCTGTCCGGCCGCGCCTGCGCCGGCCGATCCATGTCCCGAAGCGCCAGAGCCCGCGCCCAGCGGGCGATGTTCGCCATGCAGCACCGAACGACTGCTGACTACCGTGGAGATTGCGTGCTTGAAGATTAGTTGCTCCTGGCTGTTGTTTTCGAGCAGTACGGAGTACTTATCGAATGACCGGATTTTTCCAGTCAACTTGACTCCGCTCACAAGGTAAATCGTGATGGGGGTCTTATCCTTGCGAACGGTATTCAGAAAGGTGTCCTGAATATTTTGCGCCGGCTTGTTGTCCATGTGCCGATCTCCTTCTGCAACTCGACTGTAGTGTCTATGTCAATGGAGCGAAAAACAAATCCAGCGCCGGCAGCCTCGCCCGAGGCTGCTCGGCACAGCAATGTGAATACCACCATACGGGTTCAACCCGCTCAAATCAACCGCTTCAGCCTATTTTGCGCCTATGAGATCAAAGACGGAAGAATTGGGACGCACGTTTCTGTACGTCAGGGCAAAATAACTTGCTCCTTTAGATGCGATTTCCGGTGCAGAGGAGGTTGTTTGACTGGCCGTCGCGCGATCCCGCCCCCCTCTCCCTGGCCATACGCGGTGGCGCTTTCAGCAAGACGGATACCGGCACCGACGCAGGCGCCTGCGTCTGGGCGGGCATCGCGGGCCGCCTTTCCGAGGCGGAGAATGGCCCGGTGAACTACGTGAACGCCGAGTTCAACCAGCCTCTGTCAACCATTCAGGTCCGGGCGCAGTCTAGCCCGGAGTCTGACCTTGAGCAGCGGAGGAAAACGAATCTTTGCCCTCCGCTGCGCCGTCCAATGGGTGAAGTACAGGAGTTGAACTTGGCGGCATATTGCACCTGCTGTGGAGCTGAAATTTCGTTGAAGGCCGAGGTCTGCGTCGTTTGCGGCACGCCCCGGCACGGCATGATTCCAACGGAGAGGCCGAGCGTCGCCCCCACTAAGAAGGAGCCGGACCAGCAGGGCCATGAGAAACCCTGTAGGCCGGCAACCTACGGCGCATTCCAATCCAGAGCGTAAACGTCCTGGGTGCCGAGGTTGCGCAGCAGCAGCGGCGAATCATCGAGAGTGAGGGCCAGGAAAGTGCCCCAATACCCGGTGGTAGCCAAGCCCTTCAAATCCGGCACCTCCTCCACTTTGCGGTCGCCAATGCGTACTCTAAGCACTGCCGGATTCTGCCGTGTACGCAAGAAATAAATGAACTTCCATCCGCCGACCAGTTTGGGAAACCGGCTGTCGCGCGTGCCAGTTCTGACCACTTCCGGGTCTGAAAATCGAAGACTACGATACTTGAGTTGCCGCGAGGCATGGCGGCAATATATCGCCCATCCGGCGACCAGTGAGGTGAGTAATATCCCTGCGATTCTGGCAGGGCGGAAATCTGGTGGCTTGCCAGATCGAACACCCTGGGTTACTGAAAAATCAGTATTTACACCACGGGCAAAGACAATCTTGCCGCCGTCCGGAGACCAGCGCGGGAACATGGCGAACAATCGTCATTGATACCATGCCATCGATCGCGGTCTTGTTTTGGGTCGTACAACGCCGGGCGCAGCCGCGCGGATTTGGGGATCGAGGCTTGAGAGAAGAAATTCAACGCGTGTACTTTGGAGCTGGTACGCGCACAAGAATCCTGGTGCCTTTTCCTAGGTTGGAGACGATGTTGAATTCCCCGCCAACCAGATGGATCCTCTCGCGCATGCTGATCAGGCCGAGTCCCTCGGCAAGTCTTGCGGCTTCGACGTCGAAGCCCACACCGTCGTCGGAGATTTCCAGGCTCAAATG
>JABCZC010000127.1 GCA_013289875.1 Acidobacteriota bacterium
GTAGACGCGCGCGGGCGCGCCTGCCGCCACATATACGTTGCCGGCATCGTCGGCTGCAATCGACCAGATGTAGGTGGAGGGCGTGGCGTAGAGGCTCTTGAAGGTGGGAGCGAGTTCCAGGCCGCCAGCGCTGCGAATGGCTATGCCGGTGGCCGTGCCCTTGGTTAGTTCGTCAAATTTCGACTGTTCCCAGCTGCGCGTGCCCTCGGCGAACGCGGTGGGAATCAATCCTGGGCTGCTTAGGTTTGTGAGAATGAGACCAGCAAGGAGAGAGAAAAAAAGCTTTCGCGCACTCGACAATTTCATACCTCGGAGTCGTGGTGGAAGAATATTCAGGTTATCACGGCGGACTGTCTGAAGCTGAGGACTGAAGCCTACTGCGAGCTCAGACAGAAGCTGATTCTGCGTGGTATCGTAAGAATTCATGGGTTCTTCGCGTCAGGATCTGCTTCGCCTGCTCGCCCACAAGTCTTTCCGGCTGGGCGAGTTCAAGCTTTCTTCTGGAGGTACGAGCGACTACTACATCGACTGCCGGACGACCACTCTTGACGCCAAGGGCTCGCGCCTGACCGGCGAGGTTTTTTCTGACGGAATCCGGCAGCGGGGATGGAAGCCGCAAGCGATTGGTGGCCTGACCATGGGCGCCGACCCCATCGTGGTGGCAGTCTCGGTGGTAACCGGAGAACTGCATGGCTTTCTGGTTCGCAAGGCGGAAAAACAGCACGGGACCGGACAGCGCATCGAAGGCTTTCGCGAGAAGGGCGCTCGTGTGGTGATCGTCGACGATGTTTGCACCACCGGCGCTTCTACCGTGCAGGCGATCGAAGCGGCTCGCGAGTTCGGATTTGAGGTGGTGGGAGCCATGTGCCTGGTCGAGCGCGAAGAGGCTAAGGGAAGGCCTAACGTTGAGAAGGCCGCGGCTCCGGCACCGTTTATTTCCATCTTTACCGCACGCGATGTCCGCGCCGAACATGTTTCGCAGACGGACGATACGGCGCCCGCTATGTTTGCGGTCGCGGCCAGTTGCGACGTCTGCGGGCAGCCGGCCGTCACGGATGCTCCAAGGAACCGCTGTGCGGTACACAGAAGCTGAACGAATTGAGACTTCATGATTCAAACTCTCGAATGGACTGACCAGGGCGTACGCTTCATCGACCAGACGAAGCTGCCCACGGAAGAAACCTACGTCACCTGCAAGACGCACGAGCAGGTTGCCGATGCCATCCGGACCATGGTGGTACGCGGAGCGCCAGCCATCGGCGTGGCCGCGGCCATGGGCATCGCGCTGGCTGCCAAAAACTCCAAAGCCGAAACTACGGGTGAGCTGAAACGTGACCTAGACCAGGCCTCCGACCTGATTGGCAAGACTCGACCGACCGCTGTCAACCTCTTCTGGGCCATCCGCCGCATGCAGGAGAAGTTTGAGCGCGTGCGCATTCGCCCCATCACGCAAATCAAGCAGGACCTTATCGAAGAATCGCAACGTATGCACGCCGAAGACATCGCCGCCAACCAGGCCATGGGACGCCACGGCGCCACACTGATGCCGAGCGAAGGTGGAGTGCTGACGCACTGTAATGCCGGTGCCTTGGCGACGGCCGGGTACGGCACCGCGCTGGGTGTGATCCGCGCGGCGGTTGAACAAGGCAAGAAGCTTCACGTCTACGCCGATGAGACCCGGCCATTCCTGCAAGGCTCACGGCTTACCGCTTGGGAGCTGATGAAGGATGGCATCCCGACAACGGTGATCTCCGACAACATGGCTGGCGCCATGATGAACCAGGGCAGGATTGGAGCGATCGTGGTGGGCGCCGATCGCATCGCGGCAAACGGTGACGTTGCTAACAAGATTGGTACCTACACTGTTGCCGTTCTGGCGAAAGAGCACGGCATTCCCTTCTACGTGGCCGCGCCCATCTCGACCATCGACTTCGCCTGCCCCGACGGAACCAAGATTCCTATCGAGCAGCGCAACGCCAACGAGGTTACTCACATTGCGGGAAAACAGATGACGCCGGACGGCGTGTCCATTGAGAATCCGGCCTTCGATGTGACTCCCGCGAAATATGTGACTGCGATCATCACGGAGCGCGGCATAACGCGTGCGCCTTATGAGGAATCGTTGCGCAGGCTGGCGGGCGCCGAAGCTAAAGTTGAGGTCTAGACTCGGTTGTTTTGTCTTTTGAGGCATATGGTTCGAACGTGCCATGTGGAGTTCACGCCTACTGTGAGAGGATTGGCCGGTCTACCGTCCCGGGGGGCGTCAGACTTCAGCTGGCAAGTGGACCCTTGGGAGGCGGCGTGCATCTAATCGAACAGGTAGCCGGGCAGGTGGAGAAACAAGAAGCTCTGCTCCGGGTTCAAGGGTTAAAGAAGGTTTTCCGGTCTGGCGAATCGGACCTGGTGCTCTTTGAAAATTTGTCGTTTGAGGTGAAGCGCGGCGAGATGCTGGCGATTGTGGGCGAGTCGGGAGCGGGCAAGAGTACCTTATTGCACATACTCAGCGCTCTTGATCATGCTTCTGCGGGTGACGTATACTGCGCGCGATTGCAACTGAATTCGTTGTCAGCGGACGCAGCAGCGGAGTTCCGGAATCGCGAGGCGGGCTTCGTCTGGCAGTTTCACTATCTGCTGCCGGAATTCACGGCCGCGGAAAACGTGGCAATGCCGTTGCTGGTGCGCGGGCGCACCTGGGCAGAGGCGGCGCCGGAAGCTTCACGCTGGTTGCGTGAGGTCGGGTTGGAGCAGCGCGCGCATCACCGCTCCGGTGAGCTCTCGGGCGGCGAACAACAGCGGGTGGCTCTGGCGCGGGCGCTCATTACCGGTCCAAAACTGTTGCTGGCGGATGAACCTACCGGGGACCTTGATGGACAGACGGCGGAAGCAGTTTTCGAATTGATCGCACGATTACATCGCGAGCACCAGCTCACCTCCCTGATTGCAACGCATAACCTGTCGTTCGCGCGGCGCTGTCATCGGGTATTGCGGCTGGGACAGGGACGCGTGGAAGAGATTACGCCGGAGTCGTTGCCGACGTGAGATCGCGAGAAGGAGGACGAGCTGGATTAGTAAGACAATGTGCAAGAAACTGGGGAAAATCGGCGGCCGAAGGAGACTTGAACAGGTTCCTTCGGTAACATAATAGAAACGTTAGGGTACTTGGGTCGACGGTAGTTTGCTTGCATAATGAAATGGTGATGGGAAGCAAGAGGAAAGACAAGACCACCACCGGGCCAGGGTTCCAGTAGGGCCGAGCAGGAGCAAGCCTTCTCGGCCGGAAGGGTTCAGGGGGAAGGGGCATTATGTTTGAACGTTATACGGAGAAAGCCAGGCGCGTGATTTTCTTTGCGCGCTACGAAGCAAGCCAGTTCGGGTCTCCTTACATAGAGACTGAACACCTGCTGCTGGGGCTCCTGCGCGAAGATAAAGCCCTGACGAATCGATTCCTGCGGTCGCATGCCTCGGTGGAATCCATCCGCAAGCAGATCGAGGGTCACACCACGATTCGGGAAAAGGTTTCGACCTCAGTCGATCTTCCCTTGAGCAATGAGTGCAAGCGGGTCCTCGCCTATGCCGCAGAAGAGGCGGAGCGCCTGTCGCATCGCCACATTGGCACTGAGCACTTGCTCTTAGGTTTACTCAGAGAAGAAAAGTGTTTTGCCGCGGAGATTCTGCACGAGCGCGGCCTGCGGCTGGCGACCATCCGCGAGGAATTAGCGCGCACCAGCCAGGAAAAGGCGCAGCCGCAGCGGCAGCGTGAGTCATCGCTGCTGAGCGAGTTTTCGCGCGATCTTACCCAGGCGGCTATGGACAGCCAACTGGATCCTCTGGTCGGCCGCGACGGAGAATTGGAACGCGTGGTGCAGATTCTGTGCCGGCGGACCAAGAACAATCCGGTCCTCATCGGCGAGCCCGGCGTGGGCAAGACGGCCATCGTCGAGGGCTTGGCGCAGCGCATTGCCGACGGCGAGGTGCCGTCGTTCCTGGCGGATAAGAGAATTCTGGCGCTCGATCTCTCCTTGATTGTCGCGGGAACGAAATATCGCGGACAGTTCGAAGAGCGGCTGAAGACCATCATGAAAGAGCTGATGGAATCGCAGAATTCCATCATTTTTATTGACGAACTCCATACCCTGGTAGGTGCGGGATCGGCGGAAGGCTCGCTGGACGCAGCGAACATACTGAAGCCAGCTCTCTCGCGCGGCGAGATTCAGTGCATCGGCGCGACCACTCCGGGGGAATACCGGAAGTCGATCGAGAAAGATCGGTCGCTGGAGCGGCGTTTCCAGGCAGTGAAAGTTCCGCCGCCAAACGAAGCGGACGCGATCAAGGTTTTGTTTGGCATCAAAGACCGGTACGAGAAGTTCCACGCCGTGACCTATACCGACGATGCCATCAACTTCGCGGTCACGCACTCAAACCGCTACATTCCTGATCGGTTCCTGCCGGATAAGGCCATCGACTTGGTCGATGAAGCGGGCGCGCGGGTTAAACTGCGCCAGACTTCGCAGCCGGAAGAGATCTCCGAAGTACAGAAGCGGATCAAGTTCATTGTGCACCGCATGGAAAATGCCATCGCGAACCATGAGTTCGAGAAGGCGCGTTTCTATTCGGACGAAGAACGCAAGGAGCGCGAAAATCTGCGGGCGCTGCGCGAGAAATATCATCTGGATGAGTCTTCGACCGGTGTTGTAGGTCGCGAGGACATCGAAGATGTGGTTTCGCGCTGGACCGGCGTTCCCATCACCTCGATCAAGGAAGAAGAGACGCAGAAACTGCTGCGCATCGAGGAAGAGCTGCACAAGCGCATCATTTCGCAGGATAAGTCGATCAGCGCTCTGGCTCGGGCGATCCGGCGTTCGCGCGCGGGCTTGAAGAATCCGAACCGGCCGATTGGCTCGTTCCTTTTCCTGGGGCCGACCGGTGTGGGCAAGACCGAAGTGGCTCGTACGCTCGCGCAGTTCATGTTCGGAACTGAGAAGGCGTTGGTGCGGTTCGACATGTCGGAGTTTATGGAGAAGCACTCGGTGTCGAAGCTGATCGGTTCGCCTCCGGGATACGTGGGCTATGAAGAGGGCGGACAGCTCACCGAGCGCGTCAAGCGGGCACCTTATTCGGTGGTGCTGCTGGATGAAATCGAGAAGGCGCATCCCGATGTGTTTAACATTCTGCTGCAGGTTTTTGAAGATGGCCAGCTGACCGACGGTTTGGGCAACACGGTCGACTTCAAAAACACGATCCTGATCATGACGTCGAACATTGGGGCGCGGCACCTGCAGAAACGCGAGGGCTTTGGCTTCCAGTCGACCAAAGATGAAATGGTTTCGGGCAAGGTCGAGGAATTGGTGAAGGGTGAGGTGAAGCGCACCTTTAATCCTGAATTCCTGAACCGGTTGGATGAGATCATTCTGTTCCTGGCATTGAGCGAGGCGGACCTGATCCAGATTCTGGAACTCATGGTTACGCAGCTCAACACGAACCTGGCGCAGAAGTCGATCACCGTGACGGTCGCGGATGAGGCCAAGAAGTGGATCCTCAACCAAACCCTCACCGACCGCACCTACGGAGCGCGGCCGCTGCGCAGGGCTTTGCAGAAATATATTGAAGACCCGTTGTCGGAGGCGCTAATTCAAGGCACGATCACGACCCGCCCGGCATTTATCGAGGTTTTCCTCGAAGACAACAAGCTGTTCTATCGTCCGGTGGATGCGGAGAAGACCGAGGGCGTGCTGCTCTACGAGAACAGCTAGAGCGGACCTCAGACTGCAGCCGTCAGCGCGAGCTGGCGGCTTTTGTTTTTGCAGAAACGCTTACGATTTGGTCCAGTCCTCGACCTTCAATCCCTTCACCCTTCGAAAAACGCGATCGTTGCTCACCAGGATTCCGCCCACTGCAAGCGCTTGTGCCGCGATCATGAGATCGAGGTTGCCCATCGGCTCACCATGTTCTTCCAGCGCGGCGCGAAGGCGGGCGTAGTGCCGGGCCGCCGGTGAATCCCAGGGGAGCACTTCGACGCGCAGCAGGAATTCCTCGACCACAATCGCCAGCTTGGTTGCCTGGGGCAGTCTGGCGACGCCGAAGCGCAATTCCGCCTCCGTGATCACAGAAATTCCGACCTCGCTGACCGCGACCTTCAAGAGCTGCGCTCGAACCTGCGGAAAGTTCCCTTTGATGACGTAGCTGACGGTGTTGGTATCGAGAAGATAGCGGACAGGCATCTAGAACAATCGGCGCTTCTGTGGAGTATTCTTGCGATCTGCGAGGAAGTCTTCCGGGACCTCGACCGTCGTCATCAACGCGAAGAGGTCTTCCCAGGACTCAGGCCGGCGAGAGAGGATCACGTCGCCAGTTCCGGGATCGCGGCGCACATAGACCTCCGAGCCCTCGAAACGGTATTCGACGGGCAAGCGGACAGCCTGGCTGCGGCCGTTGCGGAAGAGCTTGGCGGTCTTAAGCATGGTATATGCCATGGTATATACCATGACGCAGATTGTCAACCCCGCTTGTTTTGCGACCAATTCATTTCTGAGCGAATCTAGACATTTGACGCAGTTACCGGGGAGACGCCGTGGATAAGGTCAATATCGCCGACAAATTCGCCAAGATTTCGGAGTACTGGAAGCCCTACATTGCCGCCGAGCTGAACGGGCAGCATGTGAAGCTTGATAAACTGAAGGGCGAGTTCGTTTTCCATCACCACGAGCACGAGGACGAGATGTTCCTGGTGGTAAAGGGGCGGTTCCGCATGGAGTTCCTCGACCGGCATGAATGGATCGAAGAAGGCGAGTTCATTGTGGTGCCACGCGGGGTCGAGCACCGTCCGGTCGCCGACGAAGAATGCTGGCTTCTCCTGTTTGAGCCCGCTTCCACGCTGAATACCGGCAATCTGGTCAACGAGCGCACGGTGGCTCAATTGGAGCGAGTGTAGCGATGGAGCTTACTCTTTATTCTGCGGCGTGGTGTCCCGATTGTCGCGAGGCCAAGCGCTTTCTGGCGAAACACAACATTCCCTACAAAGACATCGACGTCGAAACCACACCGGGAGCGCTGGAAGAGGTCGCCAAGCACGCCGGCAAGCAGGCCATTCCGCAATTCGTGATTGATGGCGAGTGGGTGCAGCCTTACGTGCCGGGCAAGGGGTTCCTCTACGACGCAATGGCCAAGCGCCTGGGCGTTGGGAAGCCGTAAGCTCCAGAAGCGCGGGGCTTTACTCGCCCGGACACCTTCTTAAGAAACATCTCAGTATCTCCTGTTCATCATCTTCCGTACCGTGGCAAAGCCTTGCCGGACAAGGGAAGATGACCACTCATGTCCGAACCGGAGATTCCTCAGGAACCGAGCGAGGTTAGCGATAGCTGGCAGCGGATGGTGCAGGCTGTGCTGGCGATTGTGTTGCTGATCGGCGCGGTGGCCATGTTCCATTACTACGCACCGGTCATGGCGCAGGGCGCGCCGCCCGACGAACTGCAAAAGCAGGTAGCGCAGCTCACTCAGCACGTGGAGCAGCTTGAGCGTGAGCAGGCGATGCCTGCGCTGGTGCTGAGTCGGTACCGCAACTCCATCGGCTACATTTACGGCATTTATCAGGTTGGATTCGCCAACCAACCGGCGACGATTCGGGCGCGTGTGTCGGGAACCGGATTTCTCGTGGGCGACGGACTCCTCGCAACAAACCGGCATGTGGCCGAGCCCTGGTATGGCGATAGCGAGGCGGAAGGCCTGATGCATCGTGGCGCGACCGCCATGCTTGAGAGTCTGGTGGTGTTCTTTCCGGGCTCGCCAATGCCGGTGACCTTGACGCCGGGCGCGGTTTCTTCCACCGGCGATCTGGCAGTGCTGAAGATCGAGGATAAGGATGCAGTG
>JABCZC010000128.1 GCA_013289875.1 Acidobacteriota bacterium
CGATCTATCAAACGCGCGTCTTCTTTATACGGAATTTGGGCTTTATCACTCCGACCGAAGCGCGCCGGATTAGCTTCGAGCAAGCCCTGCGTTTTGAACGGGTACATGAAGAGACCTATCGCAACTTCGGCTTTGAACTCGTCTCCGTTGAACCGGGGAGTCTTGAAGAACGGGTGGCTGCAATCAAGACGGCACTTCAATCGGTCGATACTCGGTCAAAATGACCACCATCGACGCGTCTCTGTTGCGTGCCAGGTACACCTGTCTGGCCGTTGACACAATGAACTTACCGCAAGTGCGACTTTGCAGGCACAACAGGCTAGCGCCGGGTCGCAAAGAAGGCCCTCTCTTCATCTGTGAGTGGCTGAAGGATAGGACGCTCATCCCCAGAGAGATCAGGGTCTTCGTTCTCATGAAGAATGCTAAAGTGCCTGTTGATGTGGGCTTGACTCGTTGTTTGCTGACTCTCCGTTAGGAAAAACAAGCCAAACCACATTTGTGCCATCCTGCTTGCTGTAATAACCGACTCTCAAGATCAGCCCTAACAGGCTGCGATGAGGCCAGGATTATCGTGGCGTGACGGTGATTACACTGCGCGGGCTGATTGGCCTTGTTTTGTAGAACTTTTTCGGAGTGAGTCTAAACTGCTTTTTCAGCTTGATACGGCAACGCATAAGGGCATACTAAATGTCGTTCCTCGACTAGCGATGATGCTTCTGGCGAAAAACAGGGTTTTCGGTAAGTTCGGCCCGGCGACTTGCGCGTTATGTGTCTTCCTAGTAAGAAGATCCAACGCATAGGAAAAAAAGAACATTCAGAAGGATTCCCACCACAGACCAGATGATGATTGCGGTTGGCATTCTTGCCTTTTCCCTAAACGAGATCAGCAAAGCGAAGACGCACGCCAAGCTAATCGGAAAGGTTAGCAAAAGTAAACCTGCTTCTGTCCTCTGGCTCAGGTCTTTTGACGTAAGGGAGTAGTGAGTTCTCGCGATCACAATGGCCAGAATAGGATACGCAGCCGCGCAGAGCGACACCCAGAACGCAATGGCAGTTGTACGTTTCTTCGCAGGTTGAAGCTCCCCTATCTGATTGAACCTAGTCATGGTTTGCTTATATCAAATTCAATCCCGACAAGGAGACTATATTCACCATCGTTCCGCATGGTTGCTGCCTTCGGCGTGTCCATCGCCTCAGCCCGACCCGCAACCAATAGAACGGATATTTCAATAGGCCACTGCTTTACATGGGACGAACATCCTTGAAAACGGCGATTTGAGTAAGTTCGCTGCTCGACGTTCATTCCGTCGGCAGGGTACCGAAATCGTGACTTTTCTGGCAATCGATCACGACTGCCAGACTACCGTCACCTGCACAGGTCACGCCCGGCCTAGCAGATTTGGCAGTGCTGCCTGTCAGAATTGCCAGTTCCCAGGCGATGTGAAAGCTGATTAACTGATCGACTGAAGACCAAATGGCCCATCCACTGGCACAAGGTTCGCGACTCACACTCGGAGATAAGGAAAACGACATGAATGCGAGGTCGGCTATTCGAAAACCGATGCTGGCGGCGATCGTGGCTTCCAACTTGTTGTTTGCAGTATCGACTCTTGCTGCCGACATCAAGGGCCAGGTGCTGGGCGGAAGCGCGCCCATTGCCCAATCAACCGTAACGCTATGGGCGGCAAGCTCAGATGCACCCAAGCAGGTCGGGCAGACAAAAACGGATAAAGATGGCCGGTTCGCGATCCGTGGCACTGGCACGCCCGACTCCAGCTTGTACCTGGTAGCAACCGGCGGAGTGTCGGCGGCCAATCCGAGCGCAGGCAACAACCCGGCCATCGCGTTGTTGACGGTAGTGGGAAGCAATCCCCCAGCCCGCGTCGCCATCAACGAGTTCACCACCATCGCGTCGGTGGTGACACATGCGCAGTTCATCGACAACATCACAATCAAAGGCTCCCCGCTCCAGCTGCGGATTGCCGCGGGCAACGTTCCTAACTTCGTCGATTTAGAAACCGGCGACTATGGGGCGACCATTCTTGATGCCCTCAACAGCTCGCAAACGCCGACTATGGCCAACTTTGGCACCCTGGCCAACGTGATAGCCGGTTGTATCACGCGGGTGAGGCCAGATGCGTGCAACCAATTCTTCGCGGCGACTACGCCTCCCAGCGGCGGCGCTCCGTCGGATACGCTTCTTGCGACGGAAGTGGTCGCATTCTTCCCCTGGCACCAGCCGGACAAAATATTTGCGTTGCTCAATGAGTTCTATCCGCTGCCCAAGCCGGGCACTCCCGGCAAGCTCTTGCGGGATACACCGTACCTTCCGTATCTCACGTTCGCTCCCAGCGCCTTCGTGTTCCCGCTTAAGTTCACGGGCGGCGGCGTCAGTGGGGGCGGCAAGCTCATGATCGACAGCGAGGGCAATGCCTGGGTTGCTGACAACTTCACGGTCGGGGCGCAAAACCAGGATGCCTCGTGGACCGGCGGTATCAGCAAGTTCGCTCCCAACGGCAAGGCACTGTCGCCCAGCCCGTTGGGCTTCAGGGGCGGAGGCATCGCAGGCCCAGGTTTCGGGTTGACGCTCGACGCGGAGGATAACGCGTGGCCCACCAGCTTCACCGGCCAGAACATCACGAAGTTCGACAAGAGCGGCAAAGCCCTGTCGCCGCCAGAGGGCTGGAACTTTAACGGCCAGATCAGCCAGATGCAGGGCATCATCGCTACGCCGAGCGGAGATATCTGGGCGCTCGACTGTATCAAGGGCCAGGTTGTGAAGCTTCCTCAGGGCGATCCGTCCAAGGTGCAGTTCTTCTGTCAGAACAAGACCGGCGATCCCCTGAAGAACCCCTGCAAGCTTATGGGGCCATTCGCTCTCGCCATCGATCAGCAGGACCGTATCTGGGTCACCAACGCCGTTGCGGACCACGTCGTTCGTTTCCCCGCTTCCGATCCGAGCAAATTTGAAACGTTCAAGGTCGGATACTCTGCCAGCGGCCTCGCTGTCGACAGCCTGGGCAACGTCTGGGTGACGAACAAACTGGGCAGCTCGCCCAGGGGGGCATTGAAGTTTGCCGAAATGTTGGCCGCGTTCAAGTTCAATTTCGATGGCGATCCAGATGCAGGAGCAAGAGCTACCAGGGTGCTGATTCCTGCCTTGGCCGCGCAGACGCCAGGATACGAGTCGGGCGGTAGCATCACGGTCTTGCACCCTGACGGCACTGAGGCGTCCTTCTCTCCGGTGTCTGGCAATGGCCTCGCTGCGCCTTGGGCGGCTTCAGTCGATGGCAACGACAACATCTGGATTCACAACTTCAACAGCTGGTCGGCCGGAATCGTAGAGCTGTGCGGCTTTCGCACCGAGCATTGCCCGCCCGGCGTAAAGACGGGTGAAGCCATCTCGCCTCCAGGGGGTTACGTCGGCGGCGGATTGCAATTGCAGGTTGACTTAGGAATCGGTCCCACAGGAGATGTCTGGGTTACCAATAACTGGCGGAACTACGTGGATGCATTCGGCAAGGTTGATGAAGCACTACAAACCCAAGGCGCGGGACAGGGTGTAGTCGTCTTCTATGGCATGGCGAAGCCGGTTAAGGTGCCGCTGATCGGTCCCGCTCGTCCGTTCTAGAAGGAGCCAGACGAAAGGTTAGCTGACGAGGAAGGCGGAACCCTCCTCGCCCACTCTACAGGACGGAGAATGTTTAGCCGAATCTTGCTCGTGGCCGAAGAGATGATCGCCCTTCAATTCTTAAGTGACGAGAACAAGGCGTCCCACCAACTGACCAGTGACGTGCTTGAAGGCGGATACAACTGAGAGCCAGCAACAGTTCGACCGGTCTCATGTGGATTGGGTTGAACAAATATTGAAGCGTATGCAGACAATCAAGCTGGGCGCAACGAGGCAGACTCTACTTACGGTTTTCACGATCGAGGGCGGTTTGTCTACGGGACTGCAGCGCACATTTGTGAGTCGAGATTGCCCTTATTTCAAGGTCAACGTGGAGTTTCAGCCTGTAGGCAGGTCGGATCGAGACGGAGATGGCCGCGTGACTTTGGTCGAGGGCAACGAGGACATAATTATCAAACTCTCGCCGTTCTATTTGGAATTCAAGGTCATGGACTGATTCGTTTTATTTACTCCGCTAGGCGCACTGAGCGACTCAGCCCCTTGCGTCAAGTGAAATCGAATTTACACAATCCCGACTTTTCGGCCAGCACGGGCCAAGTGTGGGCCTCACCGCTTCCCAAGAGGACCGAGCAGTTCTTCTTCCGGTTCTACATGCACAAGTACGTGTGAAATGCTCGGGTTGCTCTGGAGGACCGTATTTTCTACTTGATGCGCAATGTTATGTCCTTGGCGTACAGTCGCGTTACCGTTCACCACCACGTGAAGATCGACGTAGTAGTTGAAGCCGACTTTGCGAACGAAACACTTTTCGAGGCCAATCACTCCTGGAACGCTCGAAGCCACAGCGCGTATCTCCTGCTCCCACTGCGGGGCAGGTGCCCTATCGAGTAGCTCCTCAAATGGAATGCGTATTTGCCTCCATGCGTTGAAGAGGATAACTCCTGACGCGCAAAGTGCTGCCCAGTCGTCCGCAGCAGGGTTCTTGGTCCACAACGCAACCGAAATGCCCGCGAAAACGAATGCTGAGGTAATGGCATCGCTTAGGTGGTGCCAGGCATCGTTGCGCACCGCACTGCTATCGATACCCTCGCCGACGGAGGAGACATAGCGGGAGAGCAACACTTTGGCGCCCACAACAGCAAGCAAAACCCACAGCGTATACGCCTGCGGGACCGGGTGTGGGGTTCGAATGAGCTGGATGCTTTCGACTGCGATCAGGATCGCAGCGACCATCAGTGTCAGACTAACGACCACAGCAGCAATGGGTTCTGCCTTCCCATGCCCGTAAGGATGTTCGCTGTCAGGAGGCTTGATGGCGAATCGCAGGCCGAAATAGACGACGCTCGAACTGATGACATCCGAGAATGATTCGATTCCATCTGCGATCAAGGCGAATGAGTGTCCTACAACGCCAGCCACGCATTTGAAAGACGCAAGGACGAAGTTGCAACCAATCCCGATGAGCGAGGACTTTAATCCTCGCTGGACCATCTTTTCTGGAGTTTGTGTCCTATCCAAACTTTCACCTGAAAAAGAGAAGACGAATGTTGGCACAAGTGACCGTCTCATAGGGCTTCACGGACAGGAACAGGTTAGCTGCCCAAGCGGCATATATGGCCATCTGCCATTAACACTGTGGCGTTCCGCGTTGTCCAGTGCCATCCTATTTCATACAGGCAAAGCATCGCTATCTCCGGCGTGAGAGACGAGATAGCAATGGTCGAGGAACTATATCTAAACCAAGAAAGCTCGCCTGGCTGGTTCCAGATTGCGTATTGTTGTCAACGTTGACCGGGTGGAAGGCTGACTTCATCGATGCGCCGCTTGTCATCGGCGTTTGTAACGCCCGCACATCGTCTACCGCTTCGCGGACTTCTTCCGTAGCGCCCATCTCTTCTTCTGAGCGGCGCTGATCCGCGCTCGCGCCTCGGGGCTCATGGTGCATTTACCTCCGCGCTTCCCTGTGCTGCCAGCGAGGACTTTCCGTGCTTCTTTCAGGCGGCCAATCTCAGCATCAAGTTCGACCAGAATTTCTTGTAGTTTGCTCAACGGTGCCTCCAGCGAACAAGGATAGTCGAGTCAGGTCCACGCCTCTCGGGTGGTGGGTGCCGCTTGTATGCTCATCTAGAGTTAGCAAAATTGGGCAACTTCGGCACTGTGAGCCATTCAGGGCTATTCGCTGTTCGTGACGTGCACTACAAACGTCATAGATGCGTGACCTGTGCCACAAAAGTGTCCGCACTTCCCATCAAAGTCGCCGACTTTGTCGGGGGTGATCGTCACCTCGGCAGGCTGACCCTTTTTCACTTTCGCGTTTACATGAAGGCCTGGAATCACGAGAGCGTGTTCTACATCGTCGGAAGTAATTACTAACTTGACCGTTTCGCCTTTCTTGACCGTGATCTCCGCCGGAACGAAGGAAAAGCGTTTTGCGTGAATCTCAATAGTGTGACCTGCGGCTTCTTGGGCAAGAGCAGCCTGCGTTCCTTGGACGAAGATGCCGCATATCAGAAATGCCGCTGCCATGCGAAGCCGTCTCATAGATATTGATTACCCTCACTATCCAATGGTGTGTACAACGCCTTTCGACGCTCAAACCCGCTGCGCTTAGCTCAATGCCATATCTATTTACATGGACCGAAGCAGCGCCTAAGCAACCTGAGTATAGGAAGCTCACACCAGATGAGTGTCACCCAGATGTCATTGTTTGATCATTATTGCGGAGATTACTGGAATCTCGGATTAAGTTGAGGTGAAAATGGAGGAAAGGTTGTGCATGCCTGTCGCGCAACGCGCCCCGAAGAACCAGGTAAGAACAAGAGACACAATGAGAGCGATTTTGCTGGCTCGCACTGTAACCAACGGCACCGCTCAGCTTACGCGGACGCTTCTCTACTACGAAAAATAGTTTCATGGCGCAGGGTCCGCAGGTCCCGTCACAGGCACTACGCATGGTCACCTCCGGATTGCCGCTAATCCAGAAGAAATCATCGACAGACCGAAGAGCCGTCCATAAAGGGCCGCTGTCGGTTGGTTTTTTCAGACCGATTCACGCACGATAAGGGGCGTTATCATGCGCGAAAAGTACTATCTGTCCATCCCCTAAAACTCCGATCGAGCAGCATTTGTTCGGCGCTAGCGAAAGGCTACGGTTGCGGAGGAACAGGAAGCGGTGGGACCTCTGCTTCCTTGCGAATGGAGTAGCCCTCAGGCGGGTAGAAAAGCCCCGCATCCGGTTCGTCCCTTCTGATCTCCGTCATCTCCCACGTAACGATGCAATCGTGGGTCTTGACCGTCATCAAGAGGCTTTCGTGTAACGCGGGAGACCACCAGATCTCACCTTCTTTCGTGCCCTGCAGTCGTCCTTCGGCGTCGATCTCGGTGGTGACGGACCGAACGCCCACGGCCTCCAGGCCCTGGAGGATACGTTTGCCGAGTGGCGTTGTCGTCGTAGTTCTAGTCATGGTTCCTAACTGCTCGTGGACTATCTCCGGCTTTGGGTCTGTCATTCGGCTGGCGGGACTATCGTCCGTGCGGCTCACTTCTCCTGAATTGCAGTACACGACTGCTTCCCGAGCTTGCTCTCGGGCTACGGGTGCACTCCAGATGAATTGGCAATGGTGAACGGTGTCTACAGCCGTGATCTGATGAGGAAGCCCGTCATACGCATCAGGATAGCCCGGTATCTCTGATGGCAGTTCCTCGGTCCGGAAACGTCCAGCAGTGTCTCTCCACATCAGTGTCCTCTGGCGCGACGTCCCAATGGGCTTACCTTCGCTGTTGAGCACCGTCGTCGTCATTGTCATGGCGGCGGTGTATGGAGCGCCGGCGATCGGAGCTGTCGCCTGCATTCCGGTCTCCTTGGGATACCACTCTGCCGGGAATCGTGCAGAAGGCACTGCAATGTCTTTACCAAGCAAAGGCCTTGCACCTTGCCCAAGCGCAAGTAGTGAGGTCATCAAGAAACCTGTTGTAAACAGAGTCTTCATCATGATGTGCCGTCTCCTGCTCCCCTAACCCCCACAAGCAGATTATCCAACATCGATAGGGTTCTTCCCGCTCTTTGGTTTCATAAGCCAAAGGGCTGGATTGTTTGAATGTTAAGTCAGCGAGGAGCGCGTGGTGTTGCATAGGCTGAACTCAGCGGCGACGCTGATTCAGAGAACACCCACGGAGGCTCCTCGACTGCATATGTATTACATCGGACTGGACGTT